>CAMNEB010000008.1 GCA_946536155.1 uncultured Lachnospiraceae bacterium
GGAAAATCACGGAACATCGTAACATTATCCCTTATTGATGCGTTGAAAATAAAGACATTCTGCTGTATGACGCTCATGATATCATACAGAGAATCCGCAGATACGGATCTTAATTCCCTGTCATCGATCGTTATGCTTCCGCCATATTCATCACCGGCCGACATGAGCAGGTTCAGGAAGGTGGATTTGCCGCTTCCGCTCGCTCCGACTATCGCATAGGATCTTCCCGGAAGAAATTCACAGTTGATATCGTGAAGGACCTCTCTGTCGCTTCCTTCGTATCTGAAGGCGACGTCCTTGAAGGATATGGCTCTGCCCATGGAGCTTATGCTTGTTTCATCCTTCCTGCGGTTGTTTTTGGAAAGGGATTCCGCAAGCTTATCGATAAGTCCCGATGCGGCTTTCCTGCCGGCAAGAAGCTTTGGCAGCTGCGATAAAGGATCTATGGTGAAGTTCATGAGATTAACGAACATGAGCACTGTTCCGGCAGTAAGTCCTTTTCCGTTAAGTGCAAGATAGGTCCCGAACAGAAATACTCCCACCTGAGCCAGGGCGCCTGTTATAAGGCCGAGAGAACCCGCAAGCCCTGCCAGCCTGCGAAGACGGTACTTGTTGTCTTCAAGTGTCGTATCCTGTTCTTCGAATAAAGCCTCCACCTCTTTCTCGGCTTTGAAGCTTTTGATCACGCGAAATCCTCCGAGACAGTCGGTGATCGTTGAAACGAATTCCGAATTGGAGTCTGAGACGTTTTTTTGTACTTCCGCCATTTTCTTTCCCATGAGAGCGGATGTCACGGCAGGTACGGTCATGATGAGCATAGCAAACAGTGTGAGGGCGGGAGAGTAAACGAGCATCAGGACTATTGAACCGGTGAATGAAATTATCTTGGTCATTATGGGGAGGATGGCCGATACGTAGCCTGATTCGATCGTCGCCGCATCATTTGTAAGTGCGGAAAGATATGTCGAGGTATTCTCATCACGGAATGAAGATATGTTCTTGGACGACAGGATCCCGAATGCCTTCTCCTTATACTGCTTCATGGCTCTTCTGATGAATCGCGGTTCCGAAACGTAATTAAGTATCGCGAGGATGATGGTAAACGCTGTGGCTGCGAGACAGATGATGAGCATCTGATCAAAGGAGCGGTCACTCTTTCCCGAGATAAGGTCTACGAGTTCTTTGGTGATCCAGGATATGATGAGTCCGGTCGTGCCGGTCAGGATCGATACTGTCAGTGCCAGAAAAAAAGCGCAATGATTCTTCCTGTGGAATTGGGATACCAATTCCGCATTTATTGTATTCTTATTCATTTTTTATTTACCTCATTTGTTTATGGATTCCCAGAGAACTCTGAGTTCATCAGAATCGAGAAGTTTTATGGAGTTCGTGATCCCGTCAACGCATGTTCTTCCGATGGTGTCATAGGCCATACAGGCATCTTCGATGTCAATGAAGCGTTCGTTTCCGGTATCGTAATCGGGAGATGAATCAAATCTTATGGCCTTCTCCCTTGCCTGTTTCAGATATTCCGCAGCCTTTCTTTTATGCCCTGTCTGAAGCTCGATATAGGAGAGACCGGTCAGATAGATGCAGTCGATCCTGTCGAGATACATGGGACCATCGCCTCTTCTGAGATACTCATTTTCATTAAGTCCCATCAATATGATGTCTTTTGCGTCCTTATATCTGCCGGTCTTTGCATAACATAATGCCTTGGCTGTTATAAGATTGATCCTGTTCCCAATATGACCGGTGAATGCATATGAAAGGCAGATCTCTGCCTCATCATATTTGCCCATGCCTATAAGGACCTGACCTATTTGTGTATTGTATATATATCCGGCGTTATGGGCTTTATAGAGCTCGAGGCTTTTCTTAAAGTCTCCCTTTATCTGGTAGATGCTTGCAAGCTGTCCGTAAAGGAGGGTGGCGTCGATATTGGGATCACTGTTCTGCGGAGCAAGTCTTATGGCCTGTTCATACAGTTCTATTGCTCTGTCCAGCAGTTTTTTGTCGGTTCCGTCAATGATTCCGAAGGCCCGGTACGCGTTTGCGGATTCGCAGACGATCTTAAAATTATTGGGATACTTTTTAAGTGCTTTTTCTGCTTCTGCGAGGACTGCCGTATCCATTTTGTCAGTCAGTTTTCTAATACGCGCTCCGAGAACCCCGATCCTGTTATCCCTTACATCAAAACCTGTCAGGGTATCCAGAGATACATCGAAGAAGTCAGCAATCTCCATCATGAGAGTCAGCTCAGGCGTCGAGAGTCCCGCTTCCCATTTATGAACGGCCCCGACTGTGACACCGAACACCTCGGAGAGCTGTTCCTGTGTGAGTCCTTTTTCTTTGCGAAGAGTTCTGATGTTTGAAGGTAGATTGCTTTTCATCTGCGTTCGTCTCCTGTACTGCCGGTATATTTCTTACTGTCCCGATCATACAGTATTATCTGCCTGAAGTGAATACACTGCTGATACAATTAGTAAAGAAATAATTATACTGTCAGTATATGTTTATTCTGCGGTATTATCAATGTTGACTTGTTCGTAGCGGCTTCGATCTGCACCGATCACTTTTTGCTGATGAAATTTCATTTTTTCCTGTATAATGGGAAAGACCGCTCTTAACAGCCGGGAGCGGGGACTGTAATGTGGGCGTTCGGCCGTATATGAGCAAAAGAGGCGATGATTCTATGATAAAAAATATAGTTTTTGATATAAGCAATGTCCTGGCTCCCTTCAGGTTTAAGGAGTTCCTTGCGGAAAAAGGCTTTGACGCCGCAATGATAAAAAGGATCGTCAGGGCTTCGGCAATGACTCCTTACTGGACTGAGTTCGAAAAGGGAAAGCTTACATATGATGAAGCAATGGCGGCTTTCGTGAGCACGGATCCCGAAATAAAGGATGAACTCTTTAAAGCCTATGATTCGGTTTCGGGGATCATGGGAAAATATGACTATACAGAAGGGTGGATCGGGTCGCTTAAGGAGGCGGGATATAAGCTGTACTGCATCACCAATTTTACGCCTGCGGGATATGAACAGTGCTATGACTGTATTTCATTTGTGGAGAAATTCGACGGCTGCATCTTTTCATTCAGGGAAGGCATAGCAAAGCCCGATCCTGAGATATATAAGCTGCTGATGAGCAGATATGATCTGAAGGCTGAAGAATGTGTCTTCATTGATGATACGGAAGAAAATGTACGCAGCGCCGAAGCTCTCGGCATGGCGGGAATAGTATTTACGGGATATGAGGACGCCGCGGGAGAACTTGCGGTCATATGCGGAGAGAAGTGACAAATTAAGATAGTATTTTTTTATTCACTGAATGCATTATCATGTGTGCGATCTTCAGATTGACGATCATCAGTAAAATTCCCGTGATGATAAATAATGCGGATACATGATCCAAGCCGATAGAGCGAATACTTCTTGTTATGATCGCTACACTTAACGGAAGGCAGATGAGACTTGTGATAAAGGAAGGAATATATTTACGCAGAATGATCACATGAATAATGTGAATGATAAAATGTCCCGCAAGTGACAGGAAGATCCCTATCCATAACGAATACAGGATCTTACAGGGAAAATAGTATGCCAGGAGACTGACTCCGAAGAATGGTATGAACTCTTCATAAACTGCAGCAGCAAATCCTGTATCCGTAAAGTCACGGTATGTTTTCGTTATCGCAGGGTATCGGGAAAACAGATCCGGATTATTTCTGAAAAACCAACCAAAACCGACTACCTCTTCCATGTCATGAAAAATAAATATCAGTGGCAGCAGTAATAAATACTCTTTCATATTTTAGGTCCCTCCCATCTGTCTATAACTCCCTGATAAGCCGCCCCCTTTTTATATATAAAAGGTCTGATCCCAAGCCGTAGAACCATTAACTCTTGGACTGCCGTTTATAAGTATTATCTTCATATATTCCTCCGGTAATGACACACGTGTGTACTTTTGCTGAATCGTACCTTATACTTAAGAAGATGTATATGCTTCTGAGCAAAGATACACAAACATATGAAAATGTGTCACTTCAAAGGAGAATTTGATGAACGACTCTCAAAACCCTTCGTCTCTCAGATCAAAAGCACTGATAACGAAGTCATTATTGAACCTGATGCATGAAATGCCTTATGAGGAGATTACCGTTAAAAGGATCATTTTAGACACGGATCTTGTAAGGAAGACTTTCTACCGAAATTATGAATCAAAAGATGATGTCTTAGATTCTGTGATCAGCAGGGAGATCGATGAGTATATATATGCGCTGGTCAGCTCTGAGGATGATCCGCTGACTGTTATATTTAACTTTTGCAGGCGTAACAAAGAGTTATTCTTATTGCTTCATAAGAATAATCTGATGTACCTTCTTCTCCTGAAGCTTAATGAGAAAATACCTCAGATAAGCAGGACAACAGACCCGGATAAGAATCCTTTCGTTAAGCTTATGTCAGGTCTTGAACCCGATTATCTGATCGCCTTCAATATAGGTGCGATATGGAACATCATATCACTGTGGGTGGAACGGGGAATGACGGAAGATCCGGCAGATATCAGACAAATGATCGAAAAGTACCTGAAAAGATTAGCGGGCACGGAGTATAATAAGGCGGTTTAATAAGCAGATTTGCACGGATGCATTTTCCGGTTTGCGCGGCATGCCGTCAGGAAGGAAAAAATATGGTGATCATCATTACAGGAGCGTCTCATACGGGAAAAACCGTTCTATCTCAAAGAATGCTGGAAAAATATAAATATCCGTATATTTCGATCGATCATTTGAAAATGGGATTGATCAGAAGCGGCAATACTGAACTGACTCCGATGGATGATGACAGATTGACGGAGTATCTATGGCCTATTGTTTCAGAAATGATCAAAACTGCGATAGAAAATAAGCAGAATATGATCATCGAAGGGTGTTATGTTCCGTATGACTGGGAAAAGAGTTTTTCTTCCGACTATTTGGATGACATCAGATTTATATGCCTGGCAATGACGGATGATTATATTGAGAACAACTTTAAAGATATAACAGATCATGCCTCCGACATTGAAAACAGATTGGATGATACGGACTGTACTGTGGAGTGGTTAAAAGAAGAAAACCGAAGTTTCATAAAAGGATTCGGGGATAATGGCGGGGGCATCACGCTGATAAAAGATGATTACGAAAAAACCATAATGAGTATACTTAACTCTGTCCCGGTATGAAATATAGAGGATAAGGCAAATGGATATTGTATATAAAAAATTATCGGAAAATGAACTGAACAGGATCATAAAAATGAGAATAGACCAGCTGACGGAGGAATACACATCATCCGGTAAAACGGCCCCGGAAGGTGTAAATCTGGAAGAGGCACTTATGGATTTCTATAAAAGAAATTTAGCTGCCGGTACATATATTTCCTGGCTGGCATATGACGGGGATAAGATAGTCGGAACAAGCGGAATGTCATTTGCGGAAAAACCGCCCTATTTCGCGTGCCCTTCGGGAAAAGTAGGTATATTGTCGAGCATGTATACTGATCCTGACTACAGGCGTAAGGGGATCGCCACACAGTTGCTTGACAGGGTCGTAAAAGAAGCAAAAGACTACGGCTGCGGAACGATCTATATTACAGCTTCGGATGCGGGCGTGAAATTATACGAGTCATATGGATTTAAGCATAACGGAAATTTCATGCAGTACAATTTTTATTGAATGTCATGAAGGGTATGGCAGCCTGAAATTATTAATGCTTATGGACTATGGAGTTTGTATGAAAGTCTTTTTACTTGAAGATGATGATGCCATCGGAATGGGGCTTAAGTATTCTCTCGAAAAAGAGGGATTCGATGCGGGACTGTTCAAATCCAAAACCGAAGCACTTGAAAACTGGAAACCGGGCGAATACGATCTGTGCATCCTGGATATAAATCTTCCGGACGGCAACGGATATGATGTCTGCAGATATATCAGGGAAAAAGAAGATGTTCCCGTGATCTTTTTGACTGCAAGCGATGCCGAAGTAAATGTGGTTATGGGCCTTGAGATGGGCGCGGATGATTATATCTGCAAGCCCTTCAGGGTGGGAGAGCTCATCGCAAGGATCAGGACCGTTCTGAGAAGATCCGGGAAAAACAAGAATGCTGCCGGCGTTCCCGATAACATCATCAGGATAGAAAACATCATCATCAATACCGCGGAAGCCAAAGTATATATATCGGATAAAAAAACGGGAAAAGATAAGAACGTGGAACTCACTGCCCTGGAGTACAGGCTCCTCCTTGACTTTATCAATAACAGGGGAATAGTCATGTCCAGGAATAAGCTTCTTGAGGATATGTGGGATGTGAGCGGGGAATTCGTAAATGACAACACGCTCACCGTATATATCAAGAGACTGAGGGACAAGATAGAAGAAGATCCCGCAGATCCTAAGATCATAAAGACCGTACGCGGCATGGGATATATTATCGAAAAATAAAGACTTTTATGCTTAAGAATAAAGAATTCGTCAAGATGATAGCTTTGTCCGCCGCGGTCACGATAGTGCTGACCGTGTGCGGATTTATCTTTGCGGGACCTGTGCCGGGGATCCTGATCCTTGCGGCGGGACTGATCCCGACGGTCACCTGTGCCCTTGTCACCGTCAGAAGATACAGGGATATAGATGAGCTCAATACATATCTGTCGGCGGTCCTTGCCGGCAACGATGTTCCGGATATAACCGATCAGAAAGAGGGAGAGCTTTCCATCTTAAAGACCAATATCTACAAAGCGACCACCACCTTGAAATATCAGAAGGATCTTCTTGCAAACGACAGGAAGATGCTCGCAGATGCACTTGCCGATATCTCACATCAGTTAAAGACACCTCTCACATCAATGATGGTGATGAACGATCTTCTGATGAATGAGGATGCTCCCGATAAGAGAGAGGAGTTTCTGAAGACACAGTCGGCCCAGCTTGACAGGATGAATTGGCTCATTCAGACACTTCTCAAGCTCTCAAAGCTTGATGCGGGTACCGCACTCATCAGACAGGAAACCATTCCGGGACTTGTGCTTGCGGCGGACAGCCTGAAGGCATTTGAGATCCAGATGGAACTCAGGAACATAACTCATGAGGTCACAGGTTCCGATACAGAGATAGTATGTGACAGGAACTGGACCATGGAGGCTGTTCAGAATATCATCAAAAACTGCATCGAGCATATGGAAGAGGGCGGAAGACTCGTTATCGAGATCTCCTCCACCAATCTGTATTCACAGATAAAAATATCCGATACCGGATGCGGCATAGATGAGGACGATCTTCCTCATATCTTTGAAAGATTCTACAAGGGCAGAAATGCATCCAAAGACAGTGTTGGCATAGGTCTTGCTCTTGCAAAGACCATCATGACTTCACAGCGCGGAGACATACTTGTCGAGAGCTCTCCTTCGGGAAGCGTATTTTTCTTAAGATTCTATAAGACCATTATCTGAATCCTCTGCCGTTTTACAATATTACAAAATTGTAATAATGATCGTCACATGATTGTAATGTGATATTGTTAACCTGTTCTCAGACAGCAAAGAGCTGTACATTTGAGAAAGGAGTTTTTTGTATGAAAATACTTGAGATCAAAAACCTCTGCAAGGTCTACGGAAAGGGTGAGACCAGGGTTAATGCTCTTGATAATGTCTCTTTTGATGTGGAACAGGGAGAATTTGTTGCCATAGTGGGACCTTCGGGTTCCGGCAAGTCCACACTGCTGCATATTCTCGGCGGCGTGGACCGGCCGACTTCCGGCGTGGTCAGTATCGCCGGTACCGATATCGGCAAACTTGATGAGAGCAGACTTGCCATATTCAGAAGAAGACAGATCGGGCTGATCTATCAGTTTTACAATCTGATCCCGATCCTCAATGTCGAAGAGAATATGACGCTCCCGCTTTTGCTGGACGGGAAAAAGCCGGATAAAAAACTTTTGAAGGATCTTCTCGAAAAGCTCGGACTTACAGACAGGCTGAAGCACCTTCCCAATCAGCTTTCCGGAGGACAGCAGCAGAGAGTCTCCATCGGGAGGGCACTGATGAACAATCCCGCGCTGCTTCTTGCGGATGAACCTACCGGAAACCTGGACAGTGAGAACAGCAGGGAGATAGTATCTCTCCTCAGGAAATTCAACAAAGAGAACAATCAGACCGTCATCATCATAACCCATGATGAGAGGATAGCTCTTTCCGCAGACCGTGTCATAACCATCGAGGACGGGCGCATCACCAGGGATTCGGGCAGACCGGAGGTGAGTGCGGAATGAGGATAATGGCAAAACTTACCCTCAGACACCTGAGGGAAAACATGAAACGTACCGTGGTCACTATTCTTGGAATAGTTATGGCTGCTGCACTGATCACGGCCATACTTCTCGGCGCGTTTTCGGCATTCAGATTCTTCGGTACCGTAGAGATGCGGTTAAACGGCTATATTCATGCCATATGCTACAAAGAGGACGAAGATACATTTAAGGCTTTAAAGGAAGAACCCCGCATAGACTCTGTCGGGCTTGCGGATAACGATCCCCGTATAAGCGGAATAAGACTCGGAAGCGGCAGCGAAGAAAGGTTCAGAGTCGGAAATATCCTTCACGGCGATACGGGATATCTGACAGCCAAGGTCACGGGTGAATATGAGGGAACTCTTCCCGCTTCTTCATCGGAGATCGCGGTGGAGCAGAAGTTCCTGGACGATAACGGGCTGAACCTGTCGGTCGGCGATACTCTTACCTTCGAAGAAGGAAACAGATATTCATATGATGAAGACGGCGAGGTGACATACTGGGCGGGAAATTACCGTTCCGAAGAGTCCTTTGAAACTCTGGACACCGTAACCTGTACCGTCACGGCAGTTCTGCACGGAAACCTTCCCACCCGCGGATATGATGTACTGCGCGGTCTTGATGAGGGGTATTATCCGGATACGGATGATGCGGTGATCACCTTTACCCTGAAAAAATGCGACCATACGGCAACCACCCAGGTAAGGGACATAATAAGCTTATACGGGCTTGAGCACTGCAGTATGAACACCGAGTATTTTATCTCCTGTTTTTCATTTGAAAAGGGAGCGGGCGGTTTTGGTCCCTTCTTTTCCGTGATGCTGATCGGACTTGCGATCGTTGTGGCAACCTCCGTCGTCCTGATAGTCAATTCATTCGGAATGTCACTTAATGAGAGAATGAGATATCTCGGGATGCTCTCGAGTGTCGGAGCTACCGGTAAGCAGAAGAGATTCTCCGTATATTTTGAGGGCTTTGTCCTGGGGATAATAGGAATTCCCCTGGGACTGACCGCCGGTATCATCGGAACAAAGATCACCCTTCTCGTTCTCGGATCCAAAATGATCGAGGCCGGAATGGTCAGCGGAACGGAAGGCTGGAAGGGCGGGATACCTCTTTCACTGAGCCCCGCTGCGGTGATCGCCGTTATCGCAGTTTCGAGTTTTACGATCCTGATATCCCTGCTTGCGCCTTCCGTAAGAGCATCAAAGATCATGCCGATAGATGCGCTGAGACAGACCAATACGGTCAGGGTCAGGGCGGGAAGTCTCCGGACAAATCCGCTCGTACGCAGGATCCTTGGATATGAAGGGGAACTGGCGCTTAAAAATATCAAGAGGAACGGAATGAAATCCAGAGTCATTTCTTTTTCCGTCACCGTATCGGTCATTCTGTTCCTGACCATAGATTATTTCTGTGAAACCGTGGATAAGGTAAATAAATATGATTATGATTCGCCTTATCAGGTCACGGCATCCTGCTATTACGACCGGAAAGATATTCTGATCAAAGATCTGGCCGGAATAGACAGTATCAAAGATATGTATATATGTGATTTTATCGTCTTCAGATTCAGGCCTCAGGTCAGACCTGACGGTGAAACGGAAGATACCGTACTTGCCAATGCTTCGATAACGGATCCTTCTTTCAGAACAGATGATTACAAAGGACTTGATATATCCGCCATGGCAGCTGTGGTGATAGATGACGATGATTTCAGAAAGATCCTGTCCGAAAACGGATTGCCGGAAGACAGATATTTCGGTGATACGCTCAGGGGGCTTTTGATGAATTCATATTTTCACAAGAAGGGCGACAGACCTGTATTTAATGAGAGTATCATAGGCAGATCTCTTTATTACGATGAGGCTATGGGAAATCCTCCCGCAATAGAGGTTGGTGCTCTGATCCCGTACAGAAGCGGAAACTATGCATATGATATTGTTCCGAAAGAGAGCTTTGCGCTGATCGTACCGGAATCCGTTTATTATAAGTGCGCTTCGGCGGTGCTCCCGGATGTAAGGCAGATCGTGTCGTTCGGAATCGAGACTGATGAACCGGAAAAAACGGAGCGGGCGATCGAGGAACTGTTCGCCTCGGGAAAATATGAGTACTACTACAGTTCGGATCTTACACAGTCCCTTATGATCATGAACACCGTCACACTCATTCTTAAAGTGAGTATGTACGGATTCACCACGCTCCTTACACTGATCGCGGCGGCCAATATCATCAATACCATCTCAACGGGAATACTCCTTAGGAGAAAGGAATTTGCAATGTACAGATCCGTGGGAATGGATGAGCGCGGATTTAAGAAGATGATAAGGCTTGAGACATTTTTGTACGGCATCAAGGCTGTGCTCTTCGGCATTCCCGTATCGATACTTCTCTGTTACCTGATGTACAGCAGGATGGAGAGCCATCTGTTTGCATTCGTTCCCAATTACCGGATGTATCCGCTTGTGATCGCCGCGGTATTCGGTGTCATCGGTATCAGCATGCTGATGAGCATGAACAGGATAAAAAATGATGAGATAATAGATGTGCTTAAAGAAGATATCTGCTGATGATTGACACCTTCTGTTATCCGTACAGGATCACGTCACAAAATATATCTTCTTCTGTGAAACCGTTTTTTATAGTATGATCATATGGAATCTGTGCCTGTCAGCTCAAAAATCCATGTGTTTTTGAAAGTAAAAATGCAGATTCCCCGGAAAATAAGATTAAATAACACACCATATGCAAGAGAGCATTCATTTTTTTCTGTGAGGTATGGGTATCCGGGACCGGATCTTCATCCGGGGGACTGACGACAGGATGAGAAAAAGAGGGAAAGGGAAAACCGGCCGGGCTGCGGGCGCGGCAGGTCGTATCGGAAAGACATTAAAGATGATGAGTATACACAGGATAACGGATATTACCGAGGCGGATTTCGGATGCGAGGGTCATACGGACGGACCTCATGCGCTCCTTATCTTTGAGGACGGCAGCAGGCGTGAGGTTTCCGAAAAGTGGATCTCTGAGAACGGGATCGAAGCAGGAAGCAGTGTACGTATCGAAGATGATGACATATTCCCGTGCTTTTCATATAATGGAACGGATACAGACTGAGAAGAAAGCGGGAGTTTGATCGTATGCTGTACATAATGAGACATGGAAAGACGGACTGGAACGGGCTTCACAAGCTGCAGGGAAGGACCGACATACCTTTGAATGAAGAGGGCCGCAGTATGGCAAGAAAGGCCCGTGATGAGTACAGGGATATCAGGTTTGATATCTGCTTTTCATCGCCCTTAAAAAGGGCACTGGAGACAGCGGAGATCTTTCTGGACGGAAGAGATGTTCCGATAATTACCGATGACAGGCTTAAGGAAATGTCTTTCGGTGATTATGAAGGAGTCGAGAACTCGTTTGATATTCCCGGATGTCCGATCAATATTATTTTTCAGGATCCCGCATCCTATAAGGGATCCGTGGGAGGGGCGGAGACATTTGAAGAACTGTTTGCCCGCGTTGACAGCTTCATTTCGGATAAGATCACTCCCGAATTAAACAGGGGCAGTGATATACTCATAGTCGGACACGGGGCGCTCAATTCTGCATTTATCACCAGGATGAAACATCTTCCCGTATCGGAATTCTGGAGTAACGGACTCGAACAGTGCAGGCTTTTACAGCTGATATGATAAAAGAGGTATGAAAAAATGGTTGGTTTGATAGTGGCAAGATCCGAAAATAATGTTATCGGCAAAAACGGACAGATCCCCTGGAGGATCAAGGGAGAACAGAAACAGTTCAAGGAACTTACGACGGGCAATATAGTTGTTATGGGAAGAAGATCGTATGAAGAGATCGGTCATCCCCTTCCCAACCGCAAGACCATAGTCGTGTCGAAAACAAAAAAATTCGAAGACGAGAATCTGACTACGGCAGGCTCCGTAAAGGAAGCGATAGAGATGGCCGGTGACCGTGATGTCTACATTGCGGGAGGATACGGACTGTACAGGGAAGCCATTCCCTTTGTCGATAAAATGTATATCACCGAGGTTCATACGGTGGTTGAAGACGGAGATGTTTTTTTCCCGGAATTTGATGAGAGCGAATTTGATGTGACGGAAGGCGAGACTCTCGGAGACGAGATAAAATATACGAGGACCGTTTACGTCAGGAAAACAGACGCTTCCGAAAAAACAGGCATCTGATAGTTTCTCCCCTGATTAGTCAATTCGGTACGGTTGTGATATCATCTATACAGACGGTATGATCTCCCGGGGAGGGACAGGAGATGTAATATGATTTATTATGATCATTTACCTTTGGATGCGGACATATTGAAAGCGCTCCGTGAACTGTCGATCAACTATGTGTTTCAGCCCATCTTTCAGGCTGACGGCAGGACCGTATTTGCCCATGAAGCCTTGATGAGACCGGTCGATATGACGGTTACCGAACTTATAGAGGATTACAGAAAAAAAGACAAACTGCATGTACTTGAAGTGGCTACATTTTTCGGTGCCATGCAGGCATATTTCCTGAGGGGTTATCCCGAGAGAGTTTCCATTAATTCATTTCCGTCGGACTGCATGAGGCCTGAAGAGGCGGATGCCTTTCTTGAGTATTTCGGTGAAGAGATTCGCGGCAGGATGATCATAGAAAATCTGGAATATCCCTATTTTTCTCCCGAGCACTGGAAGGAAAAAAGCAGATCCGTCAGGTACATGGACAATCTGCTGGCAGTGGATGATTTCGGGACCGGTATCAACGACCTTTCGATAACGGATACCATGGCGCCGGATATCGTAAAGCTGGACAAAGAGTTGATCTCAGGGATAGATCATCTGAAAGAAAAGCAGGATCTTGTCAGAGACCTGGTGCTGCGTTTTCATTCGAAGGGAGTGCTGGTCGTTGCCGAAGGTGTTGAAGAAAAGGGAGAATTTGAATATCTGGTGGGCGTTGGTGCGGACCTTTATCAGGGATACTATCTGGCCCGTCCCGGCTGACGCAGTGCAAAGTACAGAACAGTCCTGAGGTGATGGTGCCCGGAGATCATCCGGCCGTCACCTCTTTTTATTTCGGAGGGGCATTTTTTGCAGCTTGCCTTCATTTTTTTGCAGCTTACCTCAGATTGCGGGACAGATCTGATTTACATATCTTATCATTGCATCATCAAAGAGAAAGGAGGCCTTCAATGAAGGTAAATGTAGAGATTTCCGCCGAATACAGAGAGCCGTATGCGGTGATCTATACGGACAGGCTGACAGATGATGTTCAGCGGATGATAGACGTATTCGGCATGAACGAAACTCCCATAACCGCCCTGCAGAATGAAGAGGAATTGATAGTTCTTCAGCCGGGGGACATATACATGGTCAGGGTGGAGGACGGTGACACAATGATCTATTGTGAAAAAAATTCTTACCGTTCCCGTAAGAGACTCTATGAGATCGCGGGACAGCTGGGAAAACAGTTCATGCAGATATCAAAATCAACGCTTGTAAATCTGTCATACATGGACAGCATAGAACCCGGATTCAGCGGGACTCTTTTGCTCAAGCTCAAGAACGGATGCAAGGATTATGTGTCGAGAACATATCTTCCGGGATTTAAAAAATATCTTGGATTATAGGAGGTAAGAGAAATGAAAAAGTACGCTGCAGATCTTGTTAAGAGCACAGTCATAAGCATAGGAATGTCACTGACCATTTTCTGTCTGATAGGTGTCATATTTGACATCATCTACAAAGGGAATTTCAGCATGGAAGGGTACAGATTCACCAAGATGATCGTTGCATGCATCTTCACCGGACTGGGATTCGGAGTTCCCACCGTTGTTTATCACAGTGAGAATATCCCCATGCCCGTCAAGGTGCTGATCCATATGGGGATCGGCTGCACGGTCTATACCATCGCGGGATTCGCAGTGGGCTGGATCGGAGGATCTGCCCCGGCTATCAGGGTTATCGGTATAGTTGCGATACAGCTGTCGGTGGCTTTCGTCATCTGGGCAGTATTCATGAGACACTATAAAAAAGAAGCCGAAGAGTTAAATGAAAGGATCAGATCCGGGAAAAACAAATAACTTCCCTGCCGGAAGACCCGGCAGAAAAAGATCTTTACCGCAGAATACAGGGGCCCTCGAGCTCCTGTATTTTTATTGACAAAAAACAGAACTTAACCTAAACTCATAAAAGTGAGAGATATCTCACTTTTATGAAAAGGAGCGGGATGAGCACAAAAAAACGGATAAAAGACGGAGAGATAGTCCAGGATAGAGCACGGATGACCAGGGAAAAACTGTTTGTTTCTGCGCTCGGACTTTATATAAAAAAAGGCTACCATAACACGACAGTGGATGAGATAGCGGAAAATGCGGGACTCTCAACCGGCATAGCCTACAGGTATTTTAAGAACAAAAAAGAGCTCCTTCTTGCCACGCTAGAATACTGCTTTCTGCATGTGGGAGAACTTACTGGAACATCCGGAGACGATCTGTATGAAGATGATCTTGAGTCGGTGCTGTCCGCCTTTGAAAAGCTTCACGAAGAAAACAGGGATTTCCATGAAGAACTTGAGGGATTAAGGCACAGTGACGAGGATGTCAGAAAGCTCTATGAAGGCTTTGCCTCAAAGGCCCTTTCGGAGCTTTATGATAATCTTCCCGGGGATATGAAGAATAAGCCTCATTCATGGGAAAAGCTGCACATCTCCATAGGACTTATGGAAAATTACTGTCATGCATATATGGATCATGCGCTCGAAAAAAAGGAACTTTCCTATATGCGCAAAGAGGTCCTGAAGATAGTGAGAAGACTGATGACGGAGGACTGATATGACTTTTGAAGAGTTCGGAACTGAAAATGAAAAGACACTGATGCTGCTTCCGGGTACCTGCTGTGACTGGCAGACGAATTTCGGAACGGTTTTTGATGCACTCTCTGCAAAGTACCGGCTGATATGCGTAAATTATGACGGCTTTGACGGAAGCGGTAAGATCTTTCCCGACATGATCACCGTAACGGAGAAGATCGAAAGATATATAATCGAAGAACACGGCGGAAGACTGGATGCGGCACTGGGTTCATCCCTCGGATCGAGCTTTGTCGGACAGCTGATACAGCGTAAAAGAGTGCATATCGATCACGGGATATTCGGAAGCCCGGATCTCGACCAGAGCGGGAAGGTGGCCGCAAAGCTTCAGTCAATGCTGGTCGTGCCGCTCCTTACGAGTTTTACGAAAAATGAGAAAAAACAGAAAAAGACTAAGGAACTCCTTAAAAAGACTTTTCTCATGAATGATGAGACGGCAGGGAAATTTATGGACTGTTTTTCAAAGTTCAGTCCGGAGTCCATAAAGAATGAGTATTATACGGACCTGCTCACACATCTTGAGGACGATATATATGTTGAGCACACAAAAGCTCATTTTATCTATGCAAACAAAATGGGAGAGAAGTATTTAAAGCGTTACAGAAGATATTTTCACGATCCCGATATCAGGGAGTTTGACATGCAGCACGAGCAGTGGCTCTTCGGAGAAGAAAAATATGCCGCTCCGGTTCTTGAAGCCATAGATGAATTCATGAATATGCCTGTTTAGGAGGGACACTTATGAGGCTTTATACCATAGAGACAGAAGGAATTGAAAAGGCTGCCGCCGGGGGCAGGAACGGAATGCTCTTTACGGTTGATTCCATGGGCATTTGCGTAAAGGATATGAATGAGCTCATAAACCGCTTCGATGAGCTCAGTCCGAAGATGACCGCATTCCTTGAAAGCGCCGGGGAGAAGGATGCGGTGAGATCCCCATACAGGATCAAGGCTCCGATTCCCGTGCCTTTGCAGGACATCATATGCCTGGGAGTCAATTACAGAGAGCATATGGAGGAGACGAAGGATGTGATCGATTTTTCCGACAAGACCGATGCGGTGTATTTTTCAAAAAGAGTAAACCGTGCAAACGATCCGGACGGCATCATCCCGGTCTATGATTTTGTCGACAGCACGGACTATGAGGCGGAGCTGGGAGTCATCATAAAAAAGGATGCTCTGAATGTGGATACCGGAGACGCAGCTGATCACATACTCGGTTATACGATCATAAATGACATCAGTGCCAGAAATCTCCAGTTTAAGCATAAGCAGTGGTACCGTGGCAAGAGCCTTGACGGATATACTCCCATGGGACCCTGCATCGTAACGGCGGATGAGCTTGGAGACATACACAATCTTGATATTTCATGTTATGTGAACGGGGAGAAGAGGCAGTCGAGCAATACGGGATATATGATCACGACCGTGGAGGAAGCGGTCTCTGAATTATCTCGTGGTATGGTGCTGAAGGCAGGTACCGTCATATCCACCGGAACCCCGGGCGGAGTCGCAATGGGCATGAAGCCTCCCGTATATCTGAAAAAGGGGGATGTCATAAGATGCGAGATCAAAGGTATAGGATGCCTTGAAAATACCATGGGATAAAAGAACGCCTTATAGGGATATCTTTTATGGTCTGCCTGCTGTAAAATAGCAGGTATATGAAGCATGCGGGAGAGCCTGCTTCATGCGTAAATACTGCAGGAGGATCTGATGATGTACAGACCTGAAAAAGCCCCTATGGGATGGAACAGCTGGGATTGTTACGGTGCGGCCGTAACGGAAAAGGAAGTAAGACAGAATGCCGAATTTATGGCGAAGCACCTTAAGCAGTACGGATGGGAATATATAGTGGTGGACATACAGTGGTATGAACCCGGTGCCACCAGTCATGAGTACAGACCCTTTGCGGATCTGTGCATGGATGAATACGGCAGGCTGATGCCGGCGCCGAACAGATTCCCGTCTTCGGAGGGCGGAAAGGGTTTTGCTCCGCTTGCGGAATATGTGCATTCTCTTGGTCTGAAATTCGGTATCCATATCATGCGCGGTATTCCCCGTCATGCGGTACATAAGGATCTTCCTGTCATGGGTACCGGTAAGACCGCAAGGGATGCGGCGAGATTCAACAGTATCTGCGTATGGAATCCCGATATGTACGGTGTAGGGAGCGATGAGACCGGCAGGGCATATTACGATTCCATATTCAGGCTTTATGCCGAATGGGGCGTTGATTTTATCAAGTGCGATGATATATGCCGCGAGCTTCCCCACGAGGAAGAAGAAATGGTGATGCTGTCAAAGGCACTGAATGACTGCGGAAGAGAGATGGTCCTTTCCCTTTCTCCCGGACCTGCGCTTCTTGAAAAGGCAGAGCTTTATAAACAGGTTGCAAATATGTGGCGGATCACGGATGACTTCTGGGATGACTGGAAGCTTCTCTATGCAATGTTTGAACGCGCTGAGAAATGGAGCATTCATGCCGGTGCTGGACATTATCCCGATGCGGATATGCTTCCCATCGGTCCCATCAAACAGGATTATGATAGGAATAACAGGACCGCTTTCACGGAAGATGAACAGATAACGATGATGACTCTGTGGAGCATCATGCGGTCGCCTCTTATGATCGGCGGGGAGATGACGGGGTTCGATGAATTCACGATGAAGCTCATCACCAATGAAGCGGTCATGAGGATGCATTCAAATTCAAGAAATGCACGTCAGATCTTCAGAAGGGTCATGGGAGATAACGAATATATCCTTTGGGCTGCGGATGATAAGGACGGCGGAAGATATATCGCCGTATTCAACGCAGGGGACAGTGACGGTAATATCGAATTCAATCTGAAAGAGCTTGAATCCGCAGAGCCCGGCAGCAGTGCGACCGAACTCTGGAGCGGTGAGAAGGTGACCATCGGGGATGTCTTCAAAGCGGATATTCCCTCACACGGAGCAAAGGTTTTTTATGCTGGGTGACGCGGTCTTCACCGTCATGTGCCGGGATGAGGCTTATATAAACTTAGAAAATACGGTAATAAGGAACAGTCAAATGATCTCTGCGGATGAAGCTATAGAGCGTCTGAAAAAAGGAAATGAACAGTATGTATCGATAGATACTTTTCATACGGATGTATCTCCCACGACACTGGAGCATTTCGCAAACAACGGGCAGGAGCCCTATGCGATCATCATAGGGTGCTCTGATTCCAGGGTGATCCCCGAGAGGATATTTCATGCGGCAATAGGCGATCTTTTCACCATACGTGTTGCGGGAAATGTCATCGACGATCATCAGCTGGGGAGTATAGAATATGCCGCAGGGCATCTGGGAACGAAGCTGATCGTGGTCCTCGGACACACAAGATGCGGAGCGGTGAGCGCTGCGATACATCACGATCCCGACGGCTATATCAAGTTCATCACCGATGAGATCAAACAGGCCATCGGCTCCGAAACCGATGATTACAGAGCGGCGGTACTGAATGTGAGACGCAGCGTTGAGATCATCGAATCAAGTCTGGAGATCCAGAAGGATGAGAAGGACGGACTTAAGGTGATAGGCGCCGTTTACAGGATCGAAGACGGGACCGTTGATTTTGAAGTGTAGGTAAAAAGCGGTATAAGACAGATATATGAACTATATAAATACAGATATATGATTGTTTTAAAGGCACGCCGCAGGGAGTGCCTTTTTTCAGCGGTTTTTGCAAGTTATACCGTTGTATGATGCAACTTGTGTAAAATGTATTTATTTATTTTTTTCTTTTGATATCATTACTATCGAATTCAGCGACAGGTCGCATCACTATAGTGACACATATGAGGAAGGGAGGTGTATATATGAAATTCCGGATATCGGTTTCGGAAGAAAAAAGAAAACAGCTGGAAGATTATCTTGCCGGACGCGGCATAGAAATTGACGATGATGCCGAATTTGTGATCTCGGAAACCGAAGTAAGAACGGATTTCATCACCGCCAGAAATGATAAAAAAGAACGGGTGAACATCTCGGCGGATGAGATCATATATATCGAGGCATTCGGCAAGGATATAGAACTCCATACGAAGGAAGGAACATTCTTCGCACAGGACCGGATGTATCAGCTTGAGGAAGCACTGGACAAAAAGAAATTCATCAGGGTCAGCAAATCAGTCATCATATCGAGGGCTCATGTAAAAAAGATAAGGCCGTCTCTTTCGATGAAATTTGTCCTCACCATGACAAACGGGGATCTGGTGGACGTTACGAGAAGTTATTACCCGGATTTTAAGAACTTTTTCAATATATAGAGGAGGAAGGAATAATGGCATCGATACTGATATATATCATCTTAATGCTGATCGTGGCGGCATTGATCGTGATAGCAAGTATTATCATATATAACAGACATCTTGATAAGGTCACAAAGGGAGAGGCACATGATACACATTCATCCATACCGGAGCCCAAGACCACAGCAGGGGTGATCTACAAAACGATACTCATGGCTGTCGTGATACTTACTTTTTTGAATGTGAGTACCCTGAGCGGACAGGTGTCGGGGCTGCAGGCAAGGATAAACAATCTGGAATCCGATCTGAGCACCATACAGAGCAGACTTTATGATATTCAGGAAGGGCAGAGAGAACAGGATTCCAGACTGGAGAGCTTTGAAGTAAATGTCGGAGAAGCGGATCTTGATACAAATACGGTTCCCGTCGGTGTGAAAGCCATACTGAAGGAGTACACCGATGAGACGGAAGCAAGGCTTGTCCTTGAAAACGGGGAATACGATCTGAAAAATGAAGGCTACGGAGTATTTACCGGTTCGGTCATATCCGGACTGTTTGATGAGTGTACCGATCCGAAGGTGGTGATATTTGAGCCCGGAAGAACCTATTCCGAGCACGTGGATTATCCCTCCGAGCTGTTTTACGAATATTTCCCCATACCCGGTTACGAAACCTCTTTCAAATCCGATATCGGCTTAACGGGCAGCATGAAGTATTCCGGGGAGTATACCGTTATTATTTTCGGAAATCCCCAAAATATCGAAAAAGCAACTCTTACCTACGTTTCAAACGGACAGGATCTTAAGAGCATGGATGTTACGGAAAGCGTTATGAACAGTGAGAGGCTCACCCTTGAAAAGGGGCTTGATATTAAAAGGGATCTGACATTCAGGCTGGAGATCCTGACAAAGGACGGGTACCGTATCGAAAACCAGTCGCTCATGATGTTTGAAGCGATAGAATATCCCGATGATTACGAGTACGAGAGGATTTACGGTCCCGACGGAACTCTCCTTTGGGATAATGATTATAAATGATCTTAAAAAGGACGGTTTATAACCGTCCTTTTTACTGTATAATACTTTATGTCGTTATATACTGCATATCTTCGGAAAGCGGCCTGTATGAATATTTATATAGATTTTGACGACTGCCTCTGTGAAACGGCAAGACATTTTTCGGTTCTTGTTTCGGAGCTGTTCGGACTTGATATCCCCTATGAAAAAATAAGATATTTCGATCTGAAAAGATCTTTTTCGCTGACAGATGAGCAGTATGAGTACATGATGACCGAGGGGCACAGACCTGAGGTCCTCCTTGCATATGAGGAGACGCCGGGAGCATCCCAAACCGTTAATTCCTGGATAGATAAGGGATATAATGTATCTGTCATAACGGGACGTCCTGACAGTGCGTATGAACCGTCCCGTTTATGGCTGGACCGTCACGGTCTGGAACGCGCGGGACTGTATTGCCTGAATAAATACGGACGTGACAGTTTTATCAAAAACAGCAGTTTCGGACTTGAACTTGAGGATTATTACAGGATGCATTTCGACCTTGCGGTGGAAGATTCACCGGCGGCTTTCAGATTCTTCGATCATCTTCCGGATCTGAAGGTGATGGTCTTTGACAGGCCCTGGAACCGGGAATGCGATCTGCCCGGGGATAATTACAGACGATGCACCGGATGGGATGAGATCGGCAGGATAACCCCTTGATAGGCTCCGGGACTGCAGGAAGAAAAACAAAACATATACAGGAGGAGAGATATGGTTAAGCATGTGATCTTATGGACACTTAAGGATGAACTTACGGATGAGGAGAAAACTTACGTTAAGCAGGGAATAAAGGAAGGTCTTGAGGGACTTAAAGGAAAGGTGCCGGGAATAGTCGATATCCGTGTCAACATAAACGGACTCGCATCATCCAATGCGGATCTTATGCTGGATTCGACTTTTGAAAGCGAAGAAGCGCTTAAGGGATATGCGGTCCACCCCGAGCATGTGGCTGTTGCGGACGGTAAAGTAAGACCCTATACGAAGATCAGAAGCTGCCTTGATTATGAGGTCTGATCGAAAGACTGTTTTTGTTTATGCCTCGGGGGATTTCGGTTGAGCATAAAATATCAAAATGATATGACTCCGTTTGATATGACGGAGAAGCCTTCTAAACAGTATTTCTTTCTTATGCCGCTCATCTGGCTTGCGGCTTATATCGACACGAGAAAATTCAGCCTGAGGATCGATAAGAGCGGGATAAAGGGATTGAAACCTCCGTATCTTGTGATCGCAACTCATCAGGGGCCTGCGGATTATTCGGCGGCCCCTCTTGCTCTTTTTCCTCACAGAGGCATATATGTCTCCGACATGGAGGGCTTTGCATACTACGGAAAGTGGCTCTACAGGGGGCTGGGGTGTATCGGCAAGAGAAGATTCGTCTCCGACATCACGGTGGTAAAAAATATGAAGCGGGCTCTTATGATGAAGCAGCCCGTCGTGGTCTATCCAGAGTCGAGACATTCCAATGTCGGCACCACTGCATATATCCCTAAGAATCTCGGAAAGCTCTGCAAGTTCATGGATGTCCCCGTCGTCATATTTACTCTGTACGGAAGCTATCTGGCCAATCCCTTCTGGGATGAGTTAAATACCAGAAAACTGCCGCTTGAGGGCAGGATATATAAGCTTTATGACAGGGAAAAAGTCAGATCGCTGTCTGCGGAGGAGATACAAAGCTCCGTCGAAGATGCGCTGAGATACGATGAGTATAAATACCAGCTTGATAAGAAGATCATGATCACGGAACCGGACCGTGCAAAGGGGCTCCACAAGGCACTCTATATCTGCAGGAAGTGCGGAGCAAGATACAGGATGCAAAGCGCAGGCGATACTCTTTCCTGCACATCCTGTGACAGCAGGTTCAGGTTAAGAGAGGATGGGTATCTTGAGGATGTGACCACCCGTCTTCCGGAAAATGCAGCTGAAGATGATATGCACGCCGGTGTGAAGGGTGAAGATACAGGCAGAAAACTGTATATGATACCTGACTGGTATGAGTGGGAGCGGGAGCTTGAGATCGAAAGAGCAAAATCTCAGATAGAAAGCGGGTCTTTCGGAATGGAATATAACGTAAGGGTTGAAGCACTTCCCGGACAGCAGGGATTTGTAAGACTCGGTAAAGGAATGCTTGCACTTGATGAGAATGAATTCACCGTATCCTTCGGAAAAGAGGTGCTTCATTTCCCGCACAGGATAAGGGAGTCGGTACAGACAGAGTATGATTACAGAGGGATCAGAGGTCAGTGCATAGTCCTCTCGACAAAGGACTGCTGCTACTATCTGTATTCTGATGATGAGGATTTTAATCCCACTGAACTGCAGTTTCTGGGGGAATGGTTATTTGTCCGGGCATGTGACAAAAGGGGGTAATATGCTTGACTGTGTTTTCTATAACGACATGAGGATGAAGAGTGCATCAAGGAACGGAAACGTGCTTGATATCACTCTTGAAAAAGGATTTCAGAGGGTCGTTCCCGTTGATGAAAAGAGTATCAGGGTCATCTATTCGTATGAAGAGATAAAAGATTCCGGCACGGATGAACCCTGCGCAGATCCTGACAAGCCGTGCATTGTTCCGTTCCGTCCTTTTTCCGGATGGGATCATTCGGAGGATGAGAGATTCCTGTATCTTGACATGCCGGATCTTAAGGTGAGGATCGACAAGGAGACAAACAGCTTCCTCTACCTTGACGGCGCCGGAAATATCCTTCTGAAGGAGAGGGATAAACGGAGTAAGGAGTTAAAAGAGATCCCCCTTTATAAGCTCTCCGGTGAAAGATCCGAAAAGCAGCTCATCGAGACGGCAGACGGAGTCAAGGAAGTGATAAGGGATCCGGGAAAGGTTCGCACAGGAACCGCATATCACACAAGGCTTCATTTCGAATTCGATGAAAAAGAGGCGCTGTACGGACTCGGGCAGCACGAGGAAGGCTTCGGTTCCCTCAGAGGAAACTGCGTATATCTTAATCAGGCAAACCGCACCATCGCGATACCTGTATTTGTCTCCGTCAAGGGATACGGGGTATTCATGAACACCTGCAGTCCCGCGATATTTAACGACACTCCCGAAGGATCGTATTTTTACACGGAAGCAGACCCGGAAATGGATTATTATTTCATGAACGGATGCGGACCGGACGGAGTGATAAGTGAATTCAGGAAGATAACCGGCAAGGCGGTAATGCTCCCCAAATGGGCCTTCGGATATATCCAGTCCCAGGAAAGATATGAGACAGCTGAGGAGATCCTTGATGTTGCGGGAAGATACCGTAAGGAAGGTATCGGACTGGACTGCATAGTCCTTGACTGGATCTCATGGCCTGACGGCCTATGGGGGCAGAAGAGCTTTGACCCGGCAAGGTTTCCTGACCCTGTGGGAATGACACGGACTCTCCACGAAGAAAATGTTCACTTTATGATATCCATCTGGCCCAACATGGATGAAAAGTGTGAGAACAGAAAAGAATTTAAGGATGCGGACCTTCTTCTCCCGCAGGTAAATATCTACAACGCATTTGATGAAAAGGCCAGAAAGCTTTACTGGAAGCAGGCGAGTGAGGGACTTTTCAAATACGGAATTGATGCCTGGTGGTGCGATAACAGTGAACCTATATGCCCCGAGTGGATGGAAAATGTTAGGCCTGAAAATGCGGTGAATTACAGCAGGTACTGCGAGATGGTGAGCGGACACATTCCTGCGACCATGATGAATGCCTTCGGACTGTTCCATGCAATGGGCATATACGAAGGACAGAGAAGCGAATGTCCCTCCAAGAGAGTGGTCAATCTGACAAGAAGCGGATATCCCTCACAGCAGAGATACGGAACGATCCTGTGGTCCGGTGATATCTCCGCATCCTGGAAAACACTCAAAAAGCAGATAGCTGCGGGTATAAATTTCTGCGCATCGGGAATGCCATACTGGACTGTGGATATCGGAGCCTTTTTTGTGAAAAACGGATCTTGGTGGTACAGCGACGGTGAATATGACAGGGGGTATGAAGATCCCGCTTACTGCGAACTTTTCACCAGGTGGTATCAGTGGGGGGCATTCCTTCCCGTATTCAGGGGACACGGAACGGATTTCAGAAGGGAACTCTGGAACTTCCGCAGGAGCGAAGGTGGGTTTTATGATGCGATCCTTGCGGCAAACAGAAGGCGTTACGAGTTGATGCCCTATATCTATTCCCTTGCCGGAAATGTTTATCTGAACGACGGACTCATCATAAAACCTTTGTCATTTTGTTTTGCGGATGATGAAAATACCTGGGAGATCTTCGACCAGTACATGTTTGGTGACAGGATGATGGTATGTCCTGTACATAGTCCCATGTATTTCGGAACAGAAGGTGATGTGCCTGGGACAAGGAAGGTCTGGTTCCCCGCAGGGTGTGACTGGTACGATATTGACACAGGTGTCAGATATGAAGGCGGAACATATGCGGAGGTGGATGCTCCTCTTGAGAAGATCCCTGTTTTTGTAAGAGCGGGCTCCGTCATCCCCATGACAAAAGCCGCTCTGTCCGTTGCGGAGCTTTCTGAGGAGATCGTCCTTCATGTTTATCCCGGCGCGGATGGTGAATTCACGTTGTATGAAGATGCGGGCGACGGATACGGGTATGAATCGGGGGAATATACACTGACCGGATTTGTCTGGAACGATGAGACACATAAACTGTACATTAACGGGGAAGAGTTCAAAGGCGATACGGAGAGATTTAAGCTGCTGATCGTTTGACGGGGTTGGTGATATGAGCGAAGAAGCAAAGGTAAGAGCCGGTGATTTCAGTATCCTTGACGGGTATGACAAAGAGATGGATCCCTTGGAGGTTCCGTCTTTTTACCGTGACCTGAATATCATACAGATACTGGATAAGATCGAGAAGAGATGGGGCAGGAGCGTCAGGAGATTCTACAGATATCTCCCGGCAAACCGTGAAACCGAAGACTACAGGCGGAGCGTATTTTCCGATGTGAAAAAAGATCCCGTATACGGAGCGCTCATGAAGTTTGTTGCGGATATGGAGGAAGTTTCACAGATACGGGGAGAAAAGGAAAAGGCCGTAGATCCTCTGCAGAAGGCAGTGTGGCTGATTCGGGAGATCGAATGCTACTGCGATGCTTATGAACTCCTTGGCAAAGAACTTGGGGCATCAGGCCTTTCATCCGAAGGGATGCAGACCTTAAGGGATGTTATCGGAGCATATATTAAGAGCGCGGAATACCGCGGGATGCGTGAACAGACGAGCGCTCTGCTTGAAGAGATCCGGAGCATGCGTTTTGTGCTTACCTATGACAGGGACCGTATAAGCGTCTCTCTGGGAGAGGTACCCGGTGACGGCGCATATGAAGAGATGGTCAGAAAGGCATTCGGCGGAGAGAAGAAGACTCTTTCGAATCCCTTTATCATAAATCCCTATATAACGGAATTTGAAAAACAGTGTCTCGATATCCTGAAGAAAAAGAAACCCGAATTCTTTAAGAAACTGAAGGCGGTCGCCTCCGCAAATGCGGATTACAGGAAGAAGGTGCTGGACAGATTTGAAAAAGAGATCGTATTCTATCTGTCATTCCGCACTCTCGAACTTGAAATGGAGGGTTTGGGCTACTGCTTTGCTGCGCCGGGAACTGAGGAAGATGCTCCCATGAGGGCGGAGGGGCTCTACGATCTTGCCCTTGCCATAACCGCCACAGCAGATGACAGAGATGTCATATCCAATGATTTCATATATGAAGAAGGGGACCGGTTCTTTGTACTGACAGGTCCCAATCAGGGCGGTAAGACAACCTTTGCGAGAAGTCTCGGACAGCTGGTGTATTTTACGAAGATCGGTCTTGACGTTCCCGCAAGATCTGCCAATGTACATTATTTTACGGGACTTCAGACACATTTTTCCGTTGAGGAGAGTATCGAGACCGGGCGCGGCAAGCTGAAAGAGGAGCTGGTCAGACTTGTCCCCATGATGAACGAGAGGATGAAGACGAGCTTTGTTGTCATCAATGAGCTCTTTACGACTGCGGCCAGTTACGATGCCATCATCATGGGCAAAAAGGTGCTGGGGCATTTTCTCGGACTCGGATGCATGGGCATCTATGTCACGCATCTTAAGGAACTTACGGATAAGGCGGAGGGGATAGTCAGCCTGAGGGCAATGCTGGATGAAAACGGGATCCAGACATTTAAGATATCCCGTGGTGAAGCGGATGATGTCCCCTGTGCGGAAAATCAGGTCAATAAATACCGGCTGACATATAAGCAGCTGAAGGAGCGTTTATGAAGGTCTGTTTATTGTATGAAAATAATGAACGACTTATCGGTGAAGGATATTACGATCAGGAGAGCATAATACAGGATCTGGGCCTTAAGTCGGTTTTTTCCGTTTCCGCCAAGGACCTTGTGTATGAAGACGGCAATGTGAAGAAGGTGGAGCAGGAAGATCTCTTTCTTACGGATGCCTTAAGAAGGGTTATGATGGTCCCTCTGCGCACAAAGGAGGAGATTGTATACCGTCAGGAGATAGTAAAGGATTTTCTTGCAAATGAAGAGCAGGTGCGGGAACTGTATGATATTTCCCGGGATGTTGTCTTTAAATGGGGGACTCTTGGCAAGATCCCCGGGGAGAAGGCAAAGCAGAGCAATCCCGTGACAAGGCTCACCACCGATATACGCATAATAAGGCTTCTGTGCGATTCTCTCTCCCGTGTCAGACATGTGATGGAAGAAGGATGGGAGCCTTCATCAAAGGGACTTAAGAATTTCAAAAAGGATCTGTCCCTGAATTTTTCAAGGGAACGCGAAGAAAATATCCGCAGAGTCCTTGATGATATATCTTTTTATACCGACGGATCGGATGAAGAAGATTCCGGAAAAGGCAGGACCGTAAAGCCCCGCATCGTGCTCGAGAGCGGACTGGAGGACGGCCTTAAGCTGAGCTCCTTAAAGCTTGAGGAGGTGTCATCCTCCGGCACGAAATTCTACCGTCCCGGCAGCACAATGGATAAGATACAGAATTTTAAGAATTCCCTCATCCCCGATTCCTTCCCTGTCGTGGGGGATGTGAGGATCGCAGAGCAGACGGATCTTCTTGAATTCGGTGTCGTGAGTTTTCTGGTTGACAGGATCAGAGGATTCATAGATGAATTCCAGTCTTTTTTCACCCAGCTTAAATTCCAGTCGGGATTTTATCTGGCGGCCGTACAGCTTAAGGCTCAGATGGAGCGCTTCGGAGTGGGATTTTGTTATCCCGAAGTCTGCGGCAACAGGGATATGGAATTTGCGGACCTCAAAGAGCTCGTCATGGCAGTGGAGCAGAGGGTCGTCGTCATCGGCAACAGCTGCAGGTTCGATAAAAAAGATCTTCTGATAATCACGGGGGCCAATCAGGGCGGAAAATCCACATTCCTCAGGAGTATCGGGATCGCACAGGTCATGATGCAGTGCGGACTCCCCGTGGCTGCCGCAAGATACAAAAGCGGGATATTCCCGGGGATATTCGTCCATTTTACCCGCAGGGAAGACAGCGAGATGAACAGCGGAAGGCTCGATGAAGAGCTTAAGCGCATGAACGGCATAGTCGAGAACTTAAGAGAAGATTCCCTCCTTCTCCTCAATGAATCCTTTGCCACCACCACGGAAAAGGAAGGCTCTGTCATCGCGTATGATATAATAAAAGCACTTGTTGAAGCCGGGGTGAGGATCTTCACCGTGACACATCTTCTGTCCTTTGCAAGGAGAGTGCATGAGGAAATGAAGGATGACCCGGATTCCGCGGTAGAGTTTTTGTCCGCCGAGAGAAAAGAAAACGGCGTACGCACGTACAGGATGATAAGGCATGAGCCGGAGCTTACGAGCTTTGGTCTGGATCTGTACGAAGAGATCGTTGAGAAGAATGTGAGCATATGATCGTAACGGATCCTGCACCACCGTCGACGCATATCCTGTCTCCGGTCTTTATCAGCGTAGTGGCATTTCCGCATCCCACCACCGCAGGTATACCGAATTCCCTTGCCACGATGGCCGCATGGGAGAGGGGAGCACCGATATCCGTGACGATGGCTGTGACCTTGGGGAAAGCAAGGGTCCATCCGATGTTGGTGGCATTTGTGACAAGGATGTCACCCTGCATGATCTCATCTATATGCTGTATGCTGTCGATGACCCTTGCCACTCCCGTGATCCTGCCGGATGCTCCGGGGAATCCTTTTATGACCGTCATTCCGTCAGTGCTTTCCGCAATATCCTTTTCCGAAGATGTTGAGGAGTCCGAGGTGTAGAGGTCGTTTCTCCTGCCCGGATCTTCGAGCCATTTATCCGGATCAAAGCGCCCCAGGAGTATGTTGGGGAATGAGGGATAGGATGACTGCTTTTCATAGGTCTTTCTTCTTGCGGGTATCCTTGAGGTGACACTTGTGTCGCCTTTCAGGAGTCTGAACACTTCATCGAAGGTGAGCATGAAGACATCATCACCCAGTCCGTTGATCTCTCCCGTCTTTAAGAGAAACTCCCTGAAAACACAGAAGATATAAACGCCTTTGCTCCGTATGTCTTCCCTGAATTCATTTGCCGTGACAAATCTTGCGAGCATCCTGTCCACATGTCTTTTATGAAGAGGATATTTTGCTTTGAACTCCGCAAGGTTCTTTTTAAAGAGTTCGTTTTCTTTTATCTGCTTCTCCCTGAGGGAAGTGGGATTATCGGCATATTCCTTAAGGAGCCTGTCAAGTATCTCGGGATTTTCATAGGGCCTGGGCTGACTGATCTCCATCTCCAGGGCGCATCTGTGTCCGCAGAGCTTAAGATATTCCTCCCTGCTCATCTCACCTTTTGCAACATCTTCGAGATACAGTATGGGCTTCATGCTGTCGAGTATCCCGGTGCATCCGCTGCAGAGAGCATTGGCGGTCTCTTCATCCGCGATCCGTGCGATCTTTTTCTTCGTGGAAAAGAGTGCGGTCAGTGACAGTACGCTCTCACCGAGGACAGAAGCCAGACCGTCACTCAGCTTGGGTATCAGCAGATTATCCCAGCAGTCTGTGAGTTCTTCGTTACTCTTAAGAGTTCGTACATGTACTATGAGTTCTCTGCATATGCTGTCGAGCTCCTGTACCATTTTGTGTTTTTCTCTGCGGGAGAGCTTTGATCTTTTTTTCGGGAAGAGGAGCTTTAAGATGCAGCGCCTGAAAGCGGCCGCATCAAAATAGGTTGCGGGTACTTCAAGATCCTCCGGAGTGTTTCCCGAGAGATCTTTTAACGTATTGATGGCTCTTTCCTTCGAAAAGCCGAGACTCATCAGCATCGAGCACATGACGGAAATGTTCATGTACGGCTGACCCGCAACACAGTCCAGCCATTCGGGAAGACCGAGGAGCGAACTCATCTTGTCTATTATGCTGAAGGTCATGGGAGATACATTGGTCAGGAACACTTCGCCCACATTTGTCTTGGTCAGCAGCTTGTGTGCCGAATAGCTTCCGTTTATCTCGAAGGTATCAAAGTCGCAGCGGAGAAGTGTCGTGATGGGGCGTGCCTGCAGTATATATACCCTGCCTCCCGAGACCGCCCATTCTATGTCCATGGGGATCCCGAAGAAGTTGCGGATCTTCCTGCACGCCTTCCCGAGCTTTTTCACGTAAGGGGCCATCTCCGCGGGGCCTTCGTATTTAAGATCCCTGATACCGATCTTAAATTCCGCCGCATTTTCCGAACCGGATACCAGCTTTTCTCCTTCTCCCTCGACGAAATTGCCGTTCATCTTATCATCACGGCCCGTTATGGGATCGCTGGTAAAGATGACTCCGGCATATTCCGGGTTTACGAAGCGCTGTATCACCACAGCCATCTCAACTTCGCCTGTACCGAAGCTTTCCGAATAGACCGACGATCTTGCATTCGAATATGACTCCAGGACCTGATCCAGAGCTTTCGTGATGTTTTCTTTTCTGACATCCGTGACGGTTTCAAACTGTCCCGCGAAGGAATTCTTTTTTCCGTCCTCGCCTATGGCGGATGACCTGACGGCATAGGTGCAGTCCGGACTGAGCGATCTGATCAAAAGCTCCAGTTCCCTGCCCGCTTCATCAGACAGCCTGCCGTTATCGAAGGCTTCTTTTGTGATGACATAGCCTTCCGGTACGGGAACTTTTATATCTGTTATCATCGTGGCAAGAGAGGATGCCTTGCCTCCGACGGAGTTCATTTTTTCTTTCGGGATCTCGTTAAGAGGGTAAATATATCGCATATGGTATTCCTGTTATCCGGGTATCCTTTATCAGGGTGTTATTCTTTTTTCTCACGCCGGTCCGTCACCGTCAGGTCAGTCCGGCATCATCAGGTCAGTCCGTCGCTGTCGTTTCAGTCCGGCATCAGCAGCTCAAAGCGCATATCAAGGTATTTCTTCAGCTGCTCTTCATCCTCGAGGTCAAGTCCGAAAGCCTCTTTGATATCGTCCTTCCTGTATATGGTGAGCTGCATCATGGCGGAGAGTTCATATGCGATCATCCTGCACTCCGTCTCTGTCTTTCTGCCGGCGAAATGCTTCATCACCAGAGGATAGCTGAAGGATTCCTCGTTAAGATCCCTGCCGAAGAGTACGAGCCCTGTTATGGCCCTTGTGAACTGACTGTTTTCCAGCAGATATCCGATCATCAGAAAGTGGAGCTTTTTCAGCATTTCCCTGGGCGGAAGGCTGCCCGATACGATCGAGGAGATATTGTTCTTCTCAAGGAAATCCCGGAATTCGCTTTGGAAAACTTCATGTATGAGTTTTTCCCTGGATCCGAAACAGTAGTTTATCATGGAGGGCCTGACCTCCGCCGCTGCCGCGATCTCCCTGGATGTTACCTTCATCGGATCATCCGTGGAAAACATGAGCTTTGCCGTGGCATTCAGAAGCTTCTGTTTGGTGATCTCCAGTTTTTTATCTTTTTCCATACAGACTCCCGTGATTATTGAACGTGTTCAATAATGATATTATCACAGGTGTATACGCAGTGCAACTGTTATATCTAAGGTATGTGAAAAGACTGTATCGAAGCGGATAAGTCGGGTATAATGTCCGTGTGGTGAAAATGTAGGTCTGACGCGATGTGCGAAAGAAGATCATGGAATACAGAGAGATAAGACCTGAAGACGATGCGGCTCTTGCCGCACTGATAAGGAAAAGCCTTGAAGCAAACAGGCTGGATATTCCGGGCACGGCATATTTTGACGAGACTCTGGATCATCTGAGCGATCATTATCTGGGAGATCCCGCAAAGAGGTTTTATTATATTGCCGAGGATGACGGTGAGGTTGCAGGCGGAATAGGCCTTGATAAGGCGGATCTGTTTGATGAATGCGCCGAGCTTCAGAAGCTGTATCTGGCAGACCGTGTAAAGGGATGCGGCTACGGATACAGACTCATTGAACTCATAGAAGATAAGGCCCGGGAACTGGGATACAGACGCATGTATCTGGAGACCCACACCAATCTTGAAGCTGCGATCCGGCTTTACGAAAAATGCGGTTACTATCTGATAGAAAAGCCCGAAGCGATCGTTCACAGCAGCATGAACAGGTTCTTTTTAAAAGAGCTGTGAGGGAAGGATGAAAAATGGAATTATATACGGGAAGACCCGGGGATGCGGAAGGCAGGCTTCCGAGGGAGTTAAGGACATATGATTTTCTGGATGAGCTGGGGATAGAATACCTGCGCACGGATCATGAAGCGGCTAAGACCATGGAAGCGTGCAATGAGATAGATGCGGTCCTGGGCGTTGTGATGTGCAAGAATCTTTTCCTGTGCAACAGACAGAAGACGCAGTTTTATCTGCTGCTGATGCCGGGGGACAAGAAATTTAAGACCAGGGAGCTGTCATCCCAGATAGGCTCTGCAAGGCTTTCTTTTGCGGAACCTGAGGATATGCTCAGATACCTTGATATAGAGCCCGGAGCGGTCAGCGTTATGGGGCTTATGAACGATAAGAGCGGTTCGGTGCAGCTGCTCATCGATGAGGATGTACTTAAGGATGAATACCTGGGCTGTCACCCTTGTGTGTGTACATCAAGCCTTAAGATGAAGACGGCTGATGTGACCGGAAGATTTCTCCCCGCAACCGGGCATGAATATAAGACGGTGCATCTTGTGGGAGAGGATTGAGAACGGAGTATTTTGCCTATGCAGCAATTTGAGAGATTCGATATGTCGGCTCCGCCTGTCAGGACTAAGTGGTATTTAAGGCCCCTGACGTATCTGCTGAGCATGCCCGATGTGCTGAAGCATAAAAATATCCTCACAAAGACAGGCACCGAGGGACTTAAGCCCCCGTATGTGCTTTTGTGCAATCACAATGCATTCATGGATTTCAAGGTTGCCACCAAAGCAATTTTTCCTCAGAGGGCAAATTATGTGGTGGCGATAGACGGGTTTATCGGCAGGGAAAAGCTCCTCAGGGATGTGGGTTGCATCTGCAAGAGAAAGTTTACCAATGATGTGGTCCTTGTAAAGCAGCTCAGGCAGACCGTCGCGAACGGGGATGTTGCCATCATTTACCCGGAAGCAAGATATTCTCTCTGCGGTACAACGGCCGTGCTTCCGAGATCCCTCGGAAAGCTGTGCAAGATACTTGACGTTCCCGTGGTGACCCTCATATGCCACGGACATCATATAAATTCCCCGTTCTGGAATCTTCATGACAGGGGAGTCAGACCCACAGAGGCTGAGTTTTCGCTTCTGTTTGACAGGGAAACCCTTAAGAATACTCCCGCGGATGAATTAAACCGCAGGATAGTCGAGAGATTTAGGTACGATGATTATTTATGGCAGAAGGAAAAAGGGATAAGGGTCACTTACAGGGGGAGAGCCGAGGGGCTTGAAAAGGTCCTTTACCAGTGCCCGCACTGCCTTAAGGAATATAAGATGCGGTCCGAAGGGAGCGTTCTCAGGTGCACATCCTGCGGCAGGGAATGGAACTATACGGAACTCGGAGAGCTTGAAGCAGCAGACGGAAATACCGAATTTTCCCATATCCCGGACTGGTATGAGTGGGAGAGGGAAAATGTACGCCGGGAGGTCGCGGGCGGGATATATTCAAGCGGAGAGCTGCCGGTTAAGGTCGACACTCTTCCCAATGCAAAGAAGTTCATCCGTCTCGGTGAAGGGACCATGGTCCATGATATGAACGGATTTACAGTGCGCGGGAGGGATGCGGACGGAGATGCGTTTGAGATGATCAAAAACGTACCTTCGCTTTATTCCTGCCATATAGAATATGAATATCTCGGAAAATACGGGGACTGCGTGGACCTCAATACCCTGGATGATACCTGGTATATCTATCCGGATCCGGAAAAATGCGATTTTTCCGTAACGAAGATGGCTCTTGCCACGGAGGAACTGTATTTTGCATACCGCAGGTCGAAGGGGAAGGAGTGTCCTCCGGGACTTGCTTAACGCAGACTGTTTTTTTTGAGAAAGAATCTGTTATACTTTCTATCGGAAGGTCATTTATGCAATACCGGTTTTACAGAGTGAGTTTTTGGGGGAGACCGCTCAGATGAAGAAGAAACTTGCCGTCATATTCCCGGGGATAGGGTATCACAAGGATAAACCTCTCCTTTATTATGCGACAAAGCTTGCGGCAAACAGGGGATATGAGATCATCAACATCGAATATCACGACATGCCTAAGGGCATAAAGGGCGATGCGGGGCTTATGAAGAAGGCTGTCCAGACTGCTTTCGCACAGACAGAAGAGCAGCTGACGGGCGTTGACTTTTCCGAGTACGGAAATATCCTGTTCATCGGAAAGAGCATAGGCACGGTGGCCCTTGCAAGGTATGCTTCCGACCACGGCATCGATTCAAAACAGGTATGGTATACCCCTGTTGAGGCGACCTTCCTGTTCGGCTCTAAGAACGTGATGGCATTTATCGGTGATGATGATACATGGTCAGATGTGGCGGCCGTGAAGAGACTTTCTTTTGAAAATGATATCAAGCTTTATTCCTACCCCGGATGCGATCATTCCCTGGAAAGTGAGCTCGTTGACAGAAACATAGCAATCCTCAGGGATGTTATGCATATCACGGAATACTTTATCGATGAGAGGGGACTCGTAAGATAAGACCGGAACAACAAAACAGACGGACTTGAAAAAACAAAACAGACGTACTTTATCAGGTGGTTGAAGATATGTAACGTATCTCAGCCACTTCTTTATATTCTGTTTCATTCCAGGCCCGGATTATCCTGTCCATAACGTCCGAGATGCTGTATCCCATTTCGGGCAGCAGGAGAAAGAATTCGTCGGGTCTGTTCTGATATATTATGTCGCTGTTTCTGAGCATCTTCTGCAAAAGAGCGGCAAATTCGGACGCAACAGCATGAATATCATAGCTGTTATCCTTGAGAACGATGGAAATGACCGCTTTATCGGCTTTCTTGCCATACCTTCTGATATAGCGCATGATGTAGCGGTAGTTGACGGTAAAGGCCTCCTGTCCGAGGAGGAGGGCACCCCCCGCAGTTCCTCTTTCTTCCATTATCTGGGTGAGCTTGATGAGTTCGGAGTCCAGATCTTTCTTCTCATCCTCGTCCGATACTTCCGGATCATAGATGCTGTATCCGTGCTTTCCGTTCTGCTTGACCCTGTACATGCTGGCATCGGCGTATCTGAACAGCCTTGCATATTCATTCGAATGAACGGGGGCAAAGGCGGCGCCCAGGGATATTCCGATGGGAAGATCGAAGGAGTCTCCGATCAGCTTCCTGCATTCTGCGATGAGCTGCCCGTTGAGTATGTCCGTAAAATCCGATATTGCTCTTTCATCGCGGATATGCTGTGAGAACATCATGAATTCATCTCCGCCGATCCTGCACAGGATATCGTCCCCGTCTGTATTTGCTCTTACGATATCCGCAAATATTTTCAGGACTTTATCTCCCATATCGTGACCGTAGAGATCGTTTATGAGCTTGAAATTGTCCAGGTCAAAGAGTATGAGGGATCCGTCAGAGGTCTTGCATATTTCTTCGATCCTTTCTGGCCCCTTTGATTTGTTGAGGAATCCGGTGAGATCGTCGAGGGATGCAACCTCGGTGAGGGTCTCGATCTTTTCTCCCATGAGCTTGACGGAACTGAGGAAATTGTCCCGTTCTCTTTTTTCCGCATCGATATTCTCAATCAGATACATCATACGTACAACATTGCCGGAGGAATTTCTCTTGGAGACTATATAACGGGCTCTTCTCCACAGTCCGTCGTCACTGAGGAACTCGCATGTAGCGGTGTTGGTATCCCTGAGCCTTTCATCGATCGTGCCGAAATCCACGAAGTCCATGAGTCTGTCCCTTGTTGAAGGATCGGAAAATCTGTACATGACTTCTCTTATGGTCTTCTGGGCATGGGAATGGTTTTTTCCGATCATTTCAGAGGCTTCATTACGGTTGTTGCGGATCTCCGTGAAGGTATCTGAGGGGATGTCTATCTCGTGAAGGGATACATAGATATCCGAAGTGGAAGAGAGCTGGGAGGAGAGCCTTGTGGCAAGATCCTGCCTGCGCTGTGATTTGATCATTATGGCACTGATGATCGTTATGGTGGAAACCACGAGGGCGATCGTCACGACCAGTATGAAGTTGAGGAATCTGAAGGAACTGGTGGCATCGATAACGGATATGCATTTCCAGTCATTTCCGATGGGAGTTGAATATACTATGTAATGGAATCCGCAGTACCTCAGATCGAAGGCGGGTTCGTCGGTTTTTTCGATGGTCCTGAAGATGGCATCTCCCAGGGTATAGCCTTCACGGGTATAGCGCTTTTCGACTTCTTGTCTGTCGGAATGGGCGATGACGGTGCCTTCGGAATTGATGATCATGAGGATATCCGAATTGCCCGATCTTACGGCTTCTTCGGTGATGGACTGGATCCTGTCGAGGGATATATCGACGGATATTACGCTCTCACCGTCGCAGAGAGTCTTGCCGGCAGCCAGCATTATGTTGCCGGACTGTACATCAAGATAGGGCTCGAGCATGGTCAGGACGCCCTTGTTGGCCATGGGCTTTGTGTACCAGGGACGCTCTGTTGCTTCATATCCTTCATAGGGCTCCCATAAGGTACCGCTGATGAACTCGCCGTTAAAATATCCGTAGAGTCCTGTGGAATTCTCAAGAACAGCCGATTTAATGGCCGTTGATTCGCTGACCAGATAATCGAGTATCTCATCATTGCTACTTCCCTCGGAGATCATTTCATCAAGGATGTAGGCGGAGAGGTTTATGCAGTCTATGTTGGTTGAGAGGTATTTTTCAATCCTGTCTGCAGAGCGCATTGCGGTCATCTCACCGCTCTGGATGATCCTGGTACGGCGCTCCCTGTACATCATGAAGTAATATGTAAGGATGATGCACACAAAAAAAGCTATGATCGTAACGGTGATGATCATAGTATGGCCCCATCCGGGGAATTTTCTTTCCTTGCGCATGACCGTGTCCTGCATATCGACAACCCCTACATGATATTAAATCACACAAGCCCGTCTTATTCAAAATTTTTTAACTTAAATCCCTTAATGGGATCCCGGAAAAGAATTATTCCATTTATTAGGAAAAGAGATTATAATGTCTGCTTGTAATCTTTGAAAAGGAAGACAGACAATGGACAAATTAAAACCAAAGCTTTTCTCCGTAATGAAAAATTATAACGGCGCACAGTTTGTAAAGGATGTGATCGCAGGTATCATAGTCGCGATAATAGCCCTTCCGCTGTCGATCGCCCTCGCCATAGCTTCGGGTGTTGGACCCGAGGCCGGTGTTTATACCGCCATAGTTGCAGGCTTTCTGGTCTCCTTCCTGGGAGGCAGCAGGGTTCAGATAGCGGGGCCCACGGCAGCCTTTGCAACCATAGTTGCCGGAATAGTGATGAAGGACGGGACCGAGGGACTCATGGTCGCCACCGTAATGGCGGGACTTCTCCTCATCGTCATGGGATTCTGCCGCTTCGGCAATCTCCTCAAATTCATTCCCTATACCATCACTACCGGTTTTACCGCAGGAATTGCTGTCACTCTTTTTATAGGCCAGATCAAGGATTTTGCCGGAATAGTATATCTCGGGGGTGAGAAGCCCATAGAGACCGGTGAGAAGATAATGGCGCTGGTACATAATATCTCCACGGTAAATGTGTGGGCTATAGTGATCGGCGCCCTTTCCCTTGCGATCCTCATAGTATGGCCTATGTTCATCAAGAAGGTTCCCGCATCGCTCATTGCCGTAATAGTCAGCTCCGCGGTGGTGAAGCTGTTCGACCTTGATGTAAATACCATAGAAAAGGCATTTGCCGATATCCGTACGGGACTTCCTCCCTTTACCATGAACCTGTCACTGTTTTCCGTGGGCATGATCAGATCGCAGCTGATGAATGCGGTCACCATAGCGCTCCTTGCAGGTATCGAATCACTTCTGTCCGCAGTCGTTGCGGATTCCATGATAGGCTCCAGGCATCGTTCCAATATGGAGCTCATTGCACAGGGTGTTGCGAATATCGG
>CAMNEB010000009.1 GCA_946536155.1 uncultured Lachnospiraceae bacterium
ATAGCATATATATGAAAAATGCGAGGAGATCCTTATGAAATACTCATCAGTTTCAAGAAAGGCGTTCAAAAATATCATTTCCCTGATGCTCACGGTGTTTGTGACCGCATGCTCTGTCATTGCCGTGACCCCGCTTTCCGTAAAGGCGGCAGATCAGCCCGTCGCATCAAAGGTTGAGACCAATATGTGGGGCTCCGGCGGACAGATATCATTTGACTTAAGCGGCTGCAACGGATATCTGACTGTCACAGCGGTGGTGGAATTCAATGCGGATGTCAATTCTCCGAGCGGATGGGGCTTTGATACCTATACCGCAAACGGAAAACAGGTCACCGCTACGGTCAGGGCAGACGGTGCCAATTCATGGGGATTTAACTCAAACGTCGGTATCCAGGTATCGGGCTCGGGACTTACAGACGCTAAGCTTGTGAGTGTCACGGGCTCCGGATCTTTTGCCGCCCCCGTCATCAACAATCCCAACCAGAACGGACAAAATGATCAGAACGGTCAGGGAGGAGATGCGCCCAAGCCTGATTTTGCCTCACCTGCGGTTTCTGTATGCGGAGAAGCGGGAGATGACTGGCTTACCACCGACGGATCCAGGATCGTCGACATGAACGGCAATGAAGTCTGGCTTACGGGACTCAACTGGTTCGGATACAATACCGGAACCAATCTTTTCGACGGATTGTGGAACGCCGAGCTTGAAACTTCCATAGTTTCTATCGCGGATCACGGATTCAACCTGATGAGGATCCCCATGTCCGCAGAGCTCCTTCTTGAGTGGAAGAAGGGCAATTATCCAACGGCAAATTACAATCATGCATATAACAGCAATCTGAATTCCCTCAACTCGCTTGAGATATTCGACTATGTCCTTACCCTCTGCGAAGAGAACGGCATCAAGGTCATGATCGATATACACTCTGCAAATACCGATGCTTCGGGACACAATCATCCCGTATGGTATACCGACAGGATAACCGAGGATCAGTATATCGAGGCACTTACATGGATCGCCGACAGATATAAGAATTTCGATACCATAGTTGCATATGACCTTAAGAACGAGCCTCACGGAAAAGCAAGTGAGCAGACACATGCCATCTGGAACGATTCCGATGATAAGGATAACTGGAAGAGAGCCGCTGAGCGCGCGGGAAATGCCATTCTGAATGTCAATCCCCATGCACTCATAGTCATAGAGGGTATTCAGATCTATCCCATCAATCCCGCTTCCAACAATTTCACATCAAAAAATGATGCGGATTACTACAATACCTGGTGGGGCGCCAATCTCATGGCAGTCAGGGACTATCCCATTGATTTCGGTTCCGCCGCCAAAAATGCACAGATAGTCTATTCGCCTCATGATTACGGTCCTCTTGTCTATCAGCAGCCCTGGTTTTCCGGCGGCTTCGATTACGATTCCCTTTATGAGGACGCATGGCATGATTACTGGCTCTACATCGAGGAAGAGGATATCGCTCCCATCCTCATAGGTGAGTGGGGCGGTTTCATGTCGGGGGATAATCTCAAGTGGATGGAATATCTCAGAGATCTCATCGGCAAGGATAATCTCAATCATACCTTCTGGTGCTACAACGCCAATTCAGGCGACACCGGCGGACTTGTAAAGGATGATTTCAAGACCTGGGACGAAGAAAAGTATGCACTGGTTAAACCTGTCCTTTGGCAGACCCAGTCAGGTAAGTTCATCGGTCTCGACCATAAGGTTGCACTCGGGGCAAACGGCATATCCCTGGGAGATCATGCCGGCAATTCTCCCGAACCTGTGATCAATCCCGAGACTGACAGTGCTGTTCTTGCAGGCGGCGCGTCCTCTGATGCGGCATCTGCAGGTGGAGGTCAGACCGGTTCTGCAGGCGATGCCGGATCGGAAGCCGCAGCGGGATCTTCCGCAGGAGTATCCGAAAATGCCGGACAGGATACGGTCATCGCAGGTCCTCCCACTCAGGAAAATGCCCCTGCAGGGAACGCGGCAAAGGAGAGCGGCTCGGCATCTTCGCCTCTTATCACCGTGCTCCTTATAGTTGCCATAATACTGCTGGCAGTTTCCGTTTTCCTGTCCCTCAGCAACAGGAAAAAAATGCGTCAGAACAGCTCGGACAAAGACTCCGGAGAATTCTAATATCCTTGAAATAAAGGGCGCTTTTAAGATATAATATATTGAATTGCGGAGGCTTTGCAGATGAACAGAAAAGGCAACAATTTTATATTTCCGCTTATTACGCAGGTGACTGACGACGGTATAAGATTTTGCCTTGAAACATCATCAAATGACTGCGGTATCATCATTTATGATATTGTCTCCGGCAAAGAACTTGAGAAGATCCCTTTCGGTCCGGAAGACCGTATCGGGAATCTCTGCTGCAAGACAGTTTCCGGATTTGATGCATCCCGCATCTCTTATGTCTATTATTCGGGAGGAGAGACTCTGACCGATTGCAGGGCGACCGGGCTTCTGGGCGGAAGGGTATACGGAAAGCCCGTTGCAGAACCCCTTAAAGCCGTTATTCGCGAAGATTCCTATGATTGGGAAGATGACGCATATCCCCGTATAAGCTTTGAAGAGAGCTTTTATTATCTGCTCCATGTAAGGGGATTTACCAATTCTCCCTCTTCGGGAGTAAAGCACAGAGGTACTTTTGCGGGGATCACGGAGAAGATAGATCATTTAAGGTCTTTCGGGATCACGACCCTTGAACTCCAGCCCGCCTATGAATTTATCGAAACGGAATGCAGGCCAGGTATAGATCCTGCCTACGGATACGCCGGAAGGACGACGGTTCCTTCCGTTCCCGGCAAGCTTAATTACTGGGGTTACAAGCCCGGATATTATTATGCACCCAAACAGGCATATTCATCATCTGATGATGCCTGCACAGAGTTTAAAGACATGGTCAAAGCTCTCCACAAAAACGGTATGGAGCTTTGCATGCAGTTTCATTTTGCACCGGATTTTCCGGAGTCTGAGGTCCTTGAGATCCTCAGATACTGGGTGGTCAATTATCATGTTGACGGATTCCACCTGATGGGAATAAACATCCCCATGAGACTGGTATCCTCGGATCCGCTCCTTGCGGGGACAAAGATCTTAAACGATCATCTGGACAATGTGGATTTCGGATGCATCGGTTCTTCCATGCAGAAGAGATTCATCGGTCTGTATTCGGATGAGTTTGAGTATCCACTCAGAAGGCTTCTGAAAAGTGATGAAGGCATGGTGTCGGCATCGCTCCTTGCACTCAGATCGAATCCCGGGGATTTCGGACGCATAAACTTTCTTTCTTCATACCGCGGATTTACTCTCATGGACCTTGTCAGCTATGACCGCAAACACAACGAAGAGAACGGTGAAGAGGGAAGGGACGGCAGTGACTGCAACTACAGCTGGAACTGCGGTGAGGAAGGCCCCACCCGCAAGAAGAAGATACGTGAGCTGAGACTCAGACAGATAAAGAACGCTTACAGCCTTCTGATGCTGGGCGCCGGAACTCCCCTTATCTTTATGGGCGATGAGTTCGGCAATTCCCAGAAGGGCAATAACAATCCCTATTGCATAGATTCACCGGTGACATGGCTGGACTGGAAAAATGCGGATTCTTTTTCGGAGCTTACGGAATTCCTTAAGAAGCTGGTACTTCTCAGGAAAAAACATAAGGTCTTTTGCAAAGACAGGGAGCTCTACACCGTTGATTCCGAGAATTGCGGATATCCCGAGATGAGCTATCATTCGGATACCGCATACAGAGTATCGGATGAATACTATTCAAGGTCCTTCGGCATCATGTACTGTGAGAACTGCGGAAGATCGCTCATATATGCGGCGGTCAACATGAACTGGGAAGAGACCACACTGGCCCTTCCGAGACCTCCCAAGGGATATGAATGGAGCGTAAGTCTTTCCACGGATCCCGCAGGCGGCAGTATATGCCGTGAGGATGAGTCTTTAAGAACCATACCGGGACGCACGGTTACATTTTTTGAAACGGTCCCGAAAAAGTCCGGAAATAAACGATCAAAGGAAGATAAATGAGCGATTCGTTTTTTTGCAGATTCATCAGACATTTTGTGACCATTACAAAACACAGGCTCCTTGTCTGTAAAGGATGCTTTAAGATAGGGCTCTATTATCAGGGGCTCACTCATGACCTCTCAAAATATTCTCCCGATGAATTCCTCGTGGGAGTTAAGTATTATCAGGGTACCAGGAGTCCCAACAATGCGGAGAGGGAGGATAAGGGATATTCCTCCGCATGGCTCCATCACAAAGGTCGTAACAAGCACCATTACGAGTACTGGATCGATTACAATACGAGAGGGGACGTACCCGGTGAAGACGTTCTCCTGCCTGTTGCAATGCCGGATAAATATCTTGCCGAGATGGTCATTGACAGGATAGCGGCATCGAAGGTCTATAAGGGCAGTGATTACAAGGATTCCGATCCTCTCGATTATTTTCTCAGCGGTCTTGAGACCGTTCCCATGCATCCGGATACCAGGAAGAGACTCCGCAGGTATCTGATGATCCTCGCAAAATACGGCGAGGAGAAGACCTTCAGGCTCATAAAGTATGAACTGAGACACGGCCGTTACATTCCAAAGAGTAAAAGAAAAGAAGCTTGATCATGGCAGGTTCATCATTCGGAAAAATATTCAGGATAACCACCTGGGGAGAGTCTCACGGACCCGCCCTGGGATGCGTTATAGACGGATGCCCCGCAGGCGTTGAACTTTCGGAGAGCGACATCCAGCCCTTTCTCGACAGGAGAAAGCCGGGTAATGCGGCAGTCGCCACAGCAAGAAAGGAATCCGATATATGCGAGATCCTTTCCGGCGTATACGAAGGCAGGACAACGGGCACACCGATCTCCGTCATGATAAGGAATTCCAATCAGCATTCGGGAGATTATGACGAATTAAAAGATGTTTTCAGACCGGGTCATGCGGATATGACCTTTGACGCCAAGTACGGCATCAGGGATCACAGAGGCGGAGGCAGGAGTTCGGGAAGAGAGACGGCGGCCAGAGTCATCGCAGGTGCCGTGGCTTCCAAGGTGCTGTCGCAGCTGGGCATAAAGGTTGAAGCCTATACAAGATCCATAGGACCCGTTGAAAGTGATCTTAGCGATTATTCCAGATCCGCGGTCCTTGCAAATGCCACCGCGATGCCCGATATAAACGCAAATGCCAGGGCACTTGAGTATATCGCGGATCTTAAGACAAAATGCGATTCCTGCGGCGGAGTCATGGAGTGCATCATAAGCGGAGTTCCCGCAGGAGTGGGAGATCCCGTGTTTGATAAGCTGGACGCCCTTCTTGCACATGCCGCGATGAGCATAGGTGCCGTAAAGGCTGTTGAGATAGGTGACGGAGTACTTGCCGCATCTTCGACCGGCAGCAGGAACAATGACAGCTTCAAGGCTCTTCAGAGCGGCAGGATCGTAAAACGCACCAATCACAGCGGCGGGATACTCGGAGGCATCAGTGATTCTTCCGACATCCGCGTCAGATGTTCCGTAAAGCCCACACCCTCGATAGCAAGGGAGCAGAAGACCGTAACGAAAGACGGTGAGAATACCGTGATCGCCATCAAGGGAAGACACGATCCGGTCATCGTTCCCAGAGCTGTAGTGGTCCTCGAGAGCATGTGCGCCATAACGGTTCTGGACGCCATGCTGAATGGCATGTCATCAAGAATTGATAATCTTGTCACTATATATAAAAAATAGAGGTGTCAAACATGGGAGAAACTAAAAAAGATAAGAAAAAAACGCAGGTAAAGCCCGCAGACAAGTATGTGGCTTATATCTCCACCTACACCATGGGTGATAATCACGGCATCAAGATATATGACGTAAATATGGAGACCGGACGTTTTTCCGAGAAGGATGAGGTTGAGATATCCAATTCATCATATGTCACGGTATCTCATAACGGAAAATATCTTTATTCCATCACCGACCTCGGGGTTGAGTCGTACAAGATCGCACCGGACGGAACTCTGGATCTTATTAATTTCGCCCCCATCAACGGCATGAGAGGATGCTATCTTGCAACCGATTATTCCGACCGGTATCTTATGGTCGCAGGCTATCATGACGGCAAGCTCACCGTTCTCCATCTCAAGGATAACGGCGGCGTAGGTAAGATCACGGATGAAGTCTTCCATAAGGGACTCGGCTCCATGGCGGACAGAAACTTCAGGCCCCATATCGCCAGCGCCAGGATGACCCATGACAACAGATATATCCTCGTTGCCGATCAGGGAATGGACCATGTCAATGTCTATGAGCTCAATCACGATAACGGCAAGGTAAAGCTTGTTGACATCATCAGATGCGAACTTGAGTCATCGCCACGTCAGATCAAGCTCTCCAAGGACGGACGTTTTATCTACATCTGCCTTGAGGCCACCTGCAAGATCGATGTATATGAATATAACTTTGACGGCAAGGAGCCTCATTTTGAGAAGATCCAGACCGTTGATGTCATCAGGAATGAAAGAGGGACCAACTGTGCCATAAGCGCGCTTTCTTTCTCCCCGGATTATAAGTATATCCTCACCACCGTTGCCGGAGACAATTCGGTCGCTATTTTCTCTGCCGATGAGAAGACCGGACTCCTTGAAAAGAAGCTCCTTCTTCCCGTATCGGGAGATTATCCCAAGGATGCCGAGATCCTTCCCGGCAATAAATTCCTTGTTTCGCTGAACCATGAATCCAACGAGATGTCTTTCTTCAAGCTTGATATCGAGAACGGACAGATGGTCATGAACGGCGGTTTTGTTCACGTAAATACACCGAATTGCATCCTGATCCACAAGCTGGATGATGATAACAGAGAGATACTGGAAAACCAATAATGTCTGAGAATTTTAAACTGTTAAAAAAAGACGGTGAAGCAAGAAGAGGGGAACTGGTGACTGTGCACGGAACGGTACAGACCCCTCTTTTTATGAATGTCGGGACCGTCGGCGCGATAAAAGGCGCAGTATCGACCGAAGACCTTGAAAATATCGGATGTCAGGTGGAACTTTCGAATACCTACCATCTCCATGTGAGGACCGGCGACGATCTGATCAAACGATTCGGAGGCCTTCACAGGTTCATGGACTGGCACAGACCCATACTCACCGATTCCGGCGGGTTCCAGGTCTTTTCGCTTGCGTCCATGAGAAAGATAAAAGAAGAAGGTGTCACCTTCAGAAGCCATATAGACGGGCACAGGATCTTCATGGGTCCCGAGGAGAGCATGCGGATACAGAGCAATCTGGGTTCCACCATTGCCATGGCATTTGACGAATGCCCTCCCGCCAAGGCCGAGAGAAACTATGTCCTTGATTCCGTTGCAAGGACGGAGAGATGGCTTCTAAGATGCAAGGCCGAGATGGAAAGGCTTGGCCTCCTGGAAGACACCATCAACAGAAAACAGCTTCTCTTCGGAATAAACCAGGGAGCTGTCTATAAAGATATCAGGATCGAAAACGCAAAGAGGATATCGGAGCTTGACCTTCCGGGATATGCCATAGGCGGACTTGCGGTGGGAGAGACTCATGAGGAGATGTACGATGTCATAGAGCATACGGCACCTTTCCTCCCTGAGGACAAACCCAGATATCTCATGGGAGTGGGAACCCCCGCAAATATCCTCGAAGCCGTCGAACGCGGTATAGATATGTTCGACTGTGTGTATCCTTCGAGAAACGGACGCCACGGTCATCTATATACCCATTACGGAAAGATCAATATAAACAATGCTAAATATGCGGAAGATGACAGACCGATAGAAGAGGGATGCGGATGCCCCGCCTGCAGGAGATACTCCAGGGCCTATATAAGGCATCTTCACAAAGCGGGAGAGATGCTGGGCCTAAGGCTCTGTGTCCTCCACAATCTCTATTTCTACAATCACCTCATGGAAGAGATCAGGTATTCCATCGATGCGGGTGAATTTGCGGCATTTAAGAAAAAGACCCTTGCGGACCTTTCATCAACCGAAAGATAGAAGCTGTCTGTTGTTTCTGAAAGTTATAGTGCACGAATTAATTAATTGCACTTTCGCGGACTGCAAATGGCTTAGATGATACATTTTCAGCCCGCGATACGGCAATTACTAAATTCGTTGACTATAGAATGGGCCTGCTGTGCTTTAAAGACAGATAGATGTCATGTTTTGATTGTACTTTTTATTATTTTAATGTATCATTATGCACTGTAGTTGATTTTTTACGGAGGTTTTTGATAATGAATTTAATTCTTCTTACAGGTGAGGCCCAGGTAGATCCTGCCGGTTCACTAATATCGATGGTGCTCATATACGGCGTACTTATCTTCGCGCTCTGGTTCTTCTTCATGAGACCCCAGGGCAAGGAGAGGAAGAAGCAGCAGGAAATGCTTTCCACTCTTGAGAACGGAGACATTGTCTGCACCACATCCGGATTTTACGGAACCATCATTGACATTCAGGACGATATGGTCATTGTTGAGTTCGGAAATAACCGCAACTGCCGTATTCCCATGGAAAAGGCAGCTATCTCCAAGGTAGAAAAGCCCGGTGCTTCCGTCGCCGCAGATACCAAGGATTCCAAGAAATAACATATGCGGCAGGGTATGCCGATGACTCCCGGAAATTTTTCCGGGAGTTTTTATATTTCCGGTGCATTTAAATACCATTAATCCTTGAAAAACACTGATAAATCACATATATTAGAAATGTCGCTCTAAAGGAGGATTTTAATATGAAACTTAATATTGTTTGTATTCCCGGAGACGGGATAGGACCCGAAATAGTCGCCCAGGCGAAGAAGGTTCTCGATAAGGTTACAGCGGTTTACGGTCATGAGATCGTATTTACGGATATTCTCATGGGAGGCGCATCGATAGACGCATGCGGCGAACCTCTCACTCAGGAGGCGATAGATACCGCCAAGGCAGCGGATGCGGTGCTCATGGGTTCCATCGGCGGAAATACCACCACCAGTCCCTGGTACAAGCTTCCTCCCGAGAAGAGACCCGAAGCAGGTCTTCTTAAGATCAGAAAAGAGCTGGGACTGTTCGCAAACCTCCGTCCCGCTTATCTGTTCCCCGAGCTTGCTGCGGCATGTCCGCTTGCAAAAGGTACATCGGACAAGGGCTTTGATCTTCTCATCATGAGAGAACTCACCGGAGGACTGTATTTCGGCGCAAGACACACAGAAGTAATAGACGGGGTAAGGACTGCCGTCGATACCCTTACATATAACGAGAATGAGATCAGAAGGATCGCGGTAAAGGCTTTTGAAGCCGCAAGGAAGAGAAAGGGAAAGGTTACCTCCGTAGATAAGGCAAACGTTCTTGATTCATCCAGACTCTGGAGAGCAGTGACCGCTGAGGTTGCGGCAGATTATCCCGATGTCACCCTTGAGAACATGCTCGTTGATAACTGCGCTATGCAGCTTGTCAAGGATCCCGCTCAGTTTGACGTCATCCTCACGGAGAACATGTTCGGCGATATTCTTTCCGACGAAGCCAGCATGATCACGGGCTCCATTGGAATGCTCTCGTCTGCATCCTTAAATGAGACCAGGTTCGGACTTTATGAGCCCAGCCACGGATCCGCTCCCGATATCGCGGGAATGGACATCGCAAATCCCATCGCCACCATTCTTTCCGCGTCAATGATGCTCAGATATTCATTCGATCTGAACAAAGAGGCTGACAGCATCGAAGAAGCCGTCAAAGCGGTACTTAAGGAAGGCTACAGAACAGGCGACATCTATACAGAAGGCACCGTAAAGGTGGGCTGTAACGAGATGGGCAGTCTTATAAGCGACAGGATAAAATAATAAAGCGCGTACGCGGGAAAGGGAATATATATGAGAAGTGATTCCGTAAAGGTAGGAGACGCACAGGCGCCTCACAGAAGTCTTTTTAATGCACTTGGTTTTACCGAGGAGGAGAGAAACCGCCCTCTTATCGGTATCGTTACATCCTACAATGAGATCGTACCCGGACATATGAATCTGGATAAGATAGCAGAGGCAGTAAAGCTCGGCGTTGCAATGGCCGGAGGAACTCCCGTGCTGTTCCCTGCGATCGCTGTCTGCGACGGTATCGCAATGGGACACATCGGAATGAAATATTCACTGGTCACCAGGGATCTTATCGCCGATTCTACCGAGTGCATGGCTATGGCACACGGTTTTGACGGACTCGTATGTATCCCCAACTGCGACAAGAACGTTCCCGGCCTTCTCATGGCTGCGGCAAGGGTAAATATCCCCACCGTATTCGTATCCGGAGGCCCCATGCTTGCAGGACGTGTCAAGGGCTGCAAGAGGAGCCTTTCATCCATGTTCGAAGCCGTGGGTACATATGCTGCGGGAAATATGACAAAAGAAGAGCTTACCGAGTTCGAAGAGAAGGTATGCCCCACCTGCGGATCGTGTTCCGGAATGTATACCGCAAATTCCATGAACTGTCTCACCGAAGCCATCGGTATGGGACTTAAGGGTAACGGAACCATTCCCGCCGTATATTCCGAGCGTATCAGACTTGCAAAGCATGCCGGAATGAAGGTCATGGAGCTTGTTGAAAAGAATATCAGACCCAGGGATATCATGACCGCAAAGGCATTCAAGAATGCCCTTACCGTTGATATGGCTCTCGGATGCTCTACAAATACCATGCTCCACATCCCCGCCATCGCTAAAGAGGCAGGTGTTGAACTCAATATGGAAATGGTCAACGAGCTTTCCGGAAAGACTCCCAACCTCTGCCATCTCGCACCTGCAGGTCCCACCTACATGGAAGACCTTAACGAGGCAGGCGGAGTATATGCAGTCATGAATGAGCTCTCCAAGAAGGGCCTCATCGAGGAAGACTGCCTCACCGTAAACGGAACCACCATCGGTGAGAATATCAAAAACTGCATCAACAAGGATCCCGAGGTCATAAGACCCATCGACAATCCTTATCAGGCAACCGGAGGCATCGCCGTTCTCAAGGGAAATCTCGCACCCGACACAGGTGTCGTAAAACAATCTGCAGTTGCTCCCGAGATGCTGGTTCACGAGGGACCCGCAAGAGTATTCGACTGCGAAGAAGATGCGATCGCTGCTATCAAGGGCGGCAAGATCGTCAGCGGTGATGTTGTTGTCATCAGATATGAAGGACCTAAGGGCGGACCCGGAATGAGAGAGATGCTCAATCCCACATCCGCTATCGCGGGAATGGGTCTCGGATCCACCGTTGCACTCATTACCGACGGACGTTTCTCAGGCGCATCCAGAGGAGCTTCCATAGGTCATGTATCACCCGAAGCCGCTGTAGGCGGACCTATCGCTCTTGTAAAAGAAGGAGATATCATCTCCATCGATATCCCCGCACGTAAGCTCGATGTCAGGGTTTCCGATGAGGAGATGGCAAAGAGAAAGGCAGAGTGGACTCCCAGGGAGCCCAAGGTAAATACGGGATATCTCGCTCGTTACAGAGAGCTCGTGACCAGCGGCAACAGAGGTGCCGTTCTCGAGATACCCCGCAAGGATTGATAAGTGCCCGGACGTAAATAAAAAAACAGTTAGGAGAGTTTCTGAATATGGAGATGAACGGTTCTGAAATAGTTATCGCCTGTCTCAAGGAGCAGGGAGTTGATACGGTGTTCGGTTATCCCGGCGGAACGATACTGAACATCTATGATGCGCTTTACAAGCATCAGGATGAGATCAGACACGTCCTTACCAGCCACGAGCAGGGTGCCGCACATGCTGCGGACGGTTATGCCAGGGCTACAGGCAAGGTCGGTGTGTGTATGGCCACTTCCGGCCCCGGTGCCACCAACCTCGTAACGGGTATCGCCACAGCATATATGGATTCCGTTCCTCTTGTTGCCATAACAGCTAACGTTGCGCTTCCCGCACTTGGCAAGGATTCGTTCCAGGAGATCGATATCGCAGGTGTTACCATGCCCATAACAAAGCATGGTTTCATCGTAAAGAATATCGAAGACCTTGCCCCCACTCTCAGGAAGGCATTTAAGATAGCTAAGACCGGACGTCCCGGCCCCGTGCTTGTGGACATAACAAAGGATGTCACCGCTGCGGTGACTGATTATGAGCCTGTTAATCCCGCAGAACCCGAGAGGAAGTCCCATTATACCGAGCAGGATCTTACCAGGGTTGCGGAGATGCTCTGCAAGGCTAAAAAGCCCTTTATCTATGTGGGGGGCGGAGCCATCATTTCTGATGCATCCGAAGAGGTTGCACAGCTTGCCCAGCTTTTGGATGCCCCTGTCTGCGATACTCTTATGGCAAAGGGTGCTTTTGACGGAAACAGCAGCAGATATACCGGCATGATCGGAATGCACGGAACAAAGGCTTCAAACCTCGGAGTCACAGAATGCGATCTTCTTATCGCTCTCGGTGCAAGATTTTCTGACAGAGTTATCGGAAAACCCTCCAGATTTGCCGAAAATGCGAAGATCGTACATCTGGATGTGGATGCTGCCGAGATCAACAAAAATATCAAGGTCGATGCATCTCTTGTGGGAGATCTTAAGACAACACTGACAGCTCTCAATCCCCTCATCACCAAGCAGGATCATTCCGAATGGATGGAGCATATTGCGGAGCTTAAAGCAAAGTATCCTCTTTCATATGATGAGGATAAGCTGACCTGCCCCTACATCATTTCGGAGATAGACCGTATCACCGAAGGAAAGGCAGTCATCACCACGGATGTGGGCCAGCATCAGATGTGGGCAGCCCAGTTCTATCACTATACTAAGCCCAGGACCTTCCTTTCATCCGGCGGACTCGGAACAATGGGTTATGGCCTTGGCGCATGTATAGGAGCACAGGTCGGAAGACCCGATGATATCTGCATAAACATTGCGGGAGACGGCTGCTTCAGGATGAACATGCAGGAGCTTGCCACCGCTTCAAGATACAACATCCCCGTTATCGAGATAGTCATCAACAACCATGTTCTCGGAATGGTAAGACAGTGGCAGACTCTTTTCTACGGAAAGAGATATTCACAGACCGTATTGAACGATAAGGTTGATTTCTGCAAGGTTGCGGAAGGCCTCGGATGCAAAGCGATAAGGATCACAAAGCGCGAAGAGGTCGAAGGCGCTTTGAAGGAAGCAATCAAAGCAAAATGTCCCGTGGTCATCGACTGCATCATCAATGAAGATGACAAGGTATTCCCCATGGTTCCCGCAGGCGCACCTCTCAGTGATGTGTTTGATGAGAAAGATATGAAGGATAAGCAGTAAGTATGTCGGAAGAAACCAAGGAAAAAAGCCCCGTCAGAGCGGCCGTTATATGTCTGTCCGCAATTGCCGTTCTGGCCGGTGTTATCTATCTCGCGGCTTCATGTTATTTTATCGGCAGATTCCTTCCCAACACCTGGATAGGTGATGTGTACTGTACGGGCAAGGATATCGATTCGGTGGCAAGGGAGCTGAACGAAAAGATGATCATACCGGATATCAGGATCTCCTGGTCGATGGACGGTGAAGAGGATTCGGTCATTTCGTCGGAGCTCATAGATTACAGGTACGATCTGGAAAATGCGATATACGGCGTGATAGATACGCAGAATCCTTTTTCCTGGCCTGCAGCGCTTTTCAGCAGGCAGGTCCTTGATCTTCAGCCTGTGATCACATATGACGAGGAAAAACTCCGTACCGTTTTTAATTCCCTGTCTCCCGTTAAGGATGAGGTGTCGGATATACCGGAATTTTCCATCAGGTTCGATCCCGAAACAGGCTATTATTCCTACGACAATCACCACAGGAGACTTGATGTCGAAAAAGCATACAGCGCCCTTAAGTCATCGCTTAATAACGGCGTTCTGCTGCTTACTCTCGATGAGTCATATTTCAGGGATATCCCTTATTCCGTCTCCGAAATGCGTTCCATAGATGAATTCAAGAGCATCTCGGCTTTCCTTGATACGGATCTTGTTTACGATATGGGAGCCGAGCAGATAAAGTTTGACTCTTCCGTAATGAGTTTTCTGGTACTTTCAGAAAACGGTATGCCTGTAAAGGATGCATACGGTCATTATCAGATAGATGATGAGGCCGTTGTTAAGTGGGTCGACGATCTGTGCGATGCATATGATACATACGGACGCGACAGGAAATTCAAGTCTTCATCCGGCAGGGAAGTGACCATACCGGCGACATATTCGACATATGGCACGGAGCTTGACCATGATGCGGAGGAAGCTTATCTTCTTGAAATGATCCATTCGGATGATATAAGGGACGGAAAACCTGATGTGCATATCCCCAAATACATCCGGCAGGAGGCTTTCAGAGGACAAAACGACATAGGCGATACTTTCATCGAAGTAGATCTTACGGACCAGTACCTGTATTACTACAAGAACGGCGAACTGCTCTGGGAGACCGATATCGTGTCAGGCGACATCCCCAAGGGTTGGACCACACCGAGAGGAGTTTTTGCGATAAACGGCAAAGCTACCGACCAGTGGCTATGGGGCAAGGACTATATGGACTTTGTTTCATACTGGATGCCTTATTTCAGAGGTTACGGCCTACACGATTCCGACTGGAGGGATGAATGGGGCGGAGAGATCTACACCTATGACGGTTCCCACGGCTGTATCAACATGAACAAGGAATCCGCAGCCTTTCTCTACGAGAATGTGGAAATAGGCACACCCGTGGTCGTATATGATTATTAAGTTGACTTAACCGTTTCAAAAGTATATTTTAAAGAAGTTATTATTTTTTTATCCCGGAGGCAAGGCGAAAGCAGATCTTTCGCTCTCATAAACAAAAGTCGCAGGGCGACGAATTAAGGAGGAAGAGAAATGTCCAGAGTTTACAATTTCTCAGCAGGACCCGCAGTATTACCTGAGGAGGTTCTCAAAGAAGCAGCAGAGGAGATGATGGATTATAAGGGATCCGGTCAGTCCGTTATGGAGATGAGCCACAGATCCAAGGTTTATGACACCATTATCAAGGAAGCTGAAGCAGATCTTAGGGAACTCATGAATATCCCTGACAATTACAAGGTATTGTTCCTTCAGGGCGGTGCTTCACAGTTCTTTGCGGAAGTTCCCATGAACATGATGAAGAACAAGAAGGCCGGATATATCATCACCGGTCAGTGGGCCAAGAAAGCTTACCAGGAGGCCAAGATTTACGGAGAGGCTGTTGAACTTGCTTCATCCGCAGACAAGACTTTCAGCTATATTCCCGATGTTTCCGATCTTCCTATCACCGATGATATGGACTATGTCTACATCTGTGAGAACAACACCATCTACGGAACCAAGTATAAGACCCTTCCCAACACAAAGGGAAAGACTCTTGTAGCCGATGTTTCTTCCTGCTTCCTTTCCGAGCCCGTTGATGTTACCAAGTACGGTGTCATCTACGGCGGCGTTCAGAAGAACGTAGGACCTGCAGGATGCGTTATCGCTATCATCAGAGAGGATCTCATCACCGATGATGTTCTTCCCGGAACTCCCACCATGCTCAAGTGGAAGACCCAGGCTGACAATGATTCTCTTTACAATACTCCTCCCTGCTACACCATCTATATCTGCGGCAAGGTATTCAAGTGGCTGAAGAAGATGGGCGGACTTGAGGAGATGAAGAGGAGAAACGAGGAGAAGGCTAAGATCCTTTATGATTTCCTCGATGAGTCCAAGCTTTTCAAGGGAACCGTCGTAAAAGAGGACAGATCCCTTATGAACGTTCCTTTCGTTACCGGAAATGAAGAGCTTGATGCAAAGTTTGTCAAAGAAGCTACCGAGGCAGGTTTTGTAAACCTCAAGGGACACAGAACCGTCGGCGGCATGAGAGCTTCCATCTACAACGCTATGCCCAGGGAAGGTGTTGAGAAGCTTGTTGAGTTCATGAAGAAATTCGAGGCTGAGAACGCCTGATAGACAGCCTCTTGAAAGGAGATTCATATGTTTAAGATCAATTGCCTTAATCCGATTTCCCAGGTGGGTCTTGCAGATCTTACCTCCGATTTCGCCATCACCGACAAGTTTGAGGATGCAGAGGGTGTACTTGTAAGAAGCGCATCCATGCATGAGCTTGAGCTTCCTTCATCTCTTCTTGCAGTCGCAAGAGCAGGTGCGGGCGTTAACAATATCCCCCTTGATAAGTGCGCAGAGAAGGGAATCGTTGTTTTCAATACTCCCGGTGCAAACGCAAACGGCGTTAAGGAGCTCGTTATCGCAGGAATGCTCCTTGCAGCCCGTGATATCGTAGGCGGTATCGACTGGATCAAGGAGAATGCATCCGATCCCGATATCGCAAAGACTGCCGAGAAGCAGAAGAAGAACTACGCAGGAACCGAGATTGCCGGCAAGAAGCTCGGTGTCATCGGACTCGGTGCCATCGGTGTCAAGGTTGCAAACGCAGCTCTTCACCTCGGAATGGATGTTTACGGATACGATCCTTACCTGAGCGTAAATGCAGCATGGAATCTCTCCAGAAGCGTTCATCATGTTGAGAAGGTAGAAGAGATCTACAAGGAGTGCGATTACATCACCATCCATGTTCCCCTTCTTGATTCCACCAAGGGCAGCATCAACCGTGAAGCCATTTCCATGATGAAGGACGGCGTCGTCATCATCAACTATTCACGTGACCTTCTTGTTTCCGAGACCGATATGCTCGAGGCTCTCAAGAACGGAAAGGTTGCAAGATACGTATCTGATTTCCCCAATCCCACCACAGCAGGACAGCCCGGAGTCATCCTTACTCCCCATCTCGGAGCAAGTACCGAAGAGTCCGAAGACAACTGCGCTAAGATGGCTGTTGAGGAGATCATGGATTACCTCAACAACGGAAACATCAAGAATTCCGTAAACTTCCCCGCACTTGACATGGGTCCCTGCGACAACAAGGGCAGGATCGAGGTCTTCCACAAGAATCAGGCAAATATGATCACCCAGTTCACCGCAGTCATCGGTGCAGAGAAGATCAACATCTCCGATATGATGAACAAGTCAAGAGGAGACTATGCAGTAACAATGCTCGATCTCGACGATGTTCCCACCGAGCATCTTGTTGAGAAGCTCTCCGCAGCAGAGGGAGTCATCAGAGTACGTATAGTCAAGGGATGATCCTTACATGATACTTTAAAGGGACGCCGTATGGCGTCCCTTTTTTGGATGATGATCGTTTCTGTCCTTATTTATTGTTATCCGGGCGAAATTCGCCACGTGAATTATCTTTTCTTGTCGTCATCCTCGATATCTTTGAGGGATTCCTGAAGCTTGTTCTCCATCTCAAGAGCATTTTCGCTGGCAAGATCCATATATTCGATAAAGATATCGCTTAAGGGTTTGCCCTGCTCATCGGCGATCTCCTGCATGATGGGCTTTAGCATCTCAAGCTGGTATGAGATGGCTGTTTTCTGGGGATCTATATCGGCCATTACCTTCTCTGCGTAATCATTTATTCTTTTTAAAAATTCGTGCTGTTCTTTTGTCATGATATACACCTTCTTTTTCCTTGTATCTTACGTTCAGTCACTGATTATACCACAGTCCGCCTATTGTTTGTACCTGATTAAAATGATAAAATATCTGTTGGTTTTCGGCATGCCCGGAAGCAAATAAAACAACTTATGGAGAGAGAAAATGGCTGACGTAAGACCTTTTAATGCATACAGGCCCAAAAAGGGCATGGAAAGCGTTATCGCCGCACTTCCCTATGATGTTTACAACAGGGCGGAGAGCTGTGAGATCGTTAAGAACAATCCCGAATCCTTCCTTGCGATAGACAGGGCGGAGACCCAGTTTTCCGATGATGTTGATACATATGACGACAGAGTTTACGCAAAGGCTGCCGAGATGATAAGAGAGAGGATCGATGACGGCCGCTTTGTGCGTGATGAAGGAGAACCCGGTTATTATCTCTATGAGCTCACAATGGACGGAAGATCCCAGACCGGTATAGTGGCCTGCGCTTCCATTGATGATTATGTGAGCGGCACCATCAAAAAGCACGAGAATACAAGAGCTGACAAAGAGGTTGACCGCATCCGCCACGTAGATACAACGGGCTTCCAGACCGGGCCTATTTTCCTTGCCTACAGGCACAATGACATGCTCTCTGCCATCATAAGCGCTGTTAAGAAAGGCGAGGCTGACTGCGATTTTACATCGGATGACGGAATAAGGCACAGAGTATTTTCCATAAAGGATCATGATAAGGTGGAAGCCATAAGGCTTGCTTTCTCCGATATGAACGCTCTATATATCGCCGACGGACACCACAGGTGTGCAAGTGCCGTCAAGGTCGGACTTAAGAGAAGAGAGGAAAATCCCGGATATACCGGAAATGAGGAGTTTAATTATTTCCTCAGTGTCATCTTCCCTGACGATGAGCTCAAGATAATGGACTACAACCGCGTGATCAGGGATCTGAACGGTCTGTCTGAGGTTCAGTTCTTTAATGAGGTCATCGCAAGGTTTGAGGTCTGTGACGCCAAGAAATACTATTCTCCCGAGGATAAGGGACTTTTCGGAATGTACATTTCCGGCAAGTGGTACAAACTCAGAGCTCATCATGACCTTAAATCGGATGATCCCGTAAAGGGGCTTGATGTTTCCGTGCTTCAGGACGGTCTCCTCGGACCTGTTCTCGGCATAGGAGATCCCAGGACGGATAAAAGGATCGATTTTGTGGGCGGAATAAGAGGCCTTGGGGAACTTGAGAGAAGGTGCAGCGAGGATATGACGGTTGCTTTCTCAATGCATCCCACATCCATCGAGGAGCTTTTTGAAGTGGCGGATGCGGGGCTTTTAATGCCTCCCAAGTCGACTTGGTTTGAGCCCAAGTTAAGAAGCGGACTCTTCCTTCACAAAATAGATGAATGAAATCGGAGCAATGAGAGATGAATAAGAGACTTTATAAATTAATGGACTGGGCCTTTATCGAAGAGGTCATTTACTCGGAGTGCGTCCATCCCCAGGATCTTCTCGGACCTCATGCCAAGGGTCAGACAACTCTTTTACAGGCATTTTTTCCGGGATCCGAATCGGTAGTTGTCAAATGGAAGGACAGAGGCGAAGCAGGCAAGCCCAACGAGACCAGAATGGAAGTTGCGGATGATGACGGATTCTACGCACAGCTCCTTCCCACCAAAGATCCCGGTCCCTATACATATTATGTGACCTATGAGGAGAGGCTCGAGGACGGCAAGACCAGCAGGAAGAAGACTGTTAAGTTCGGCGATCCCTACAGACATAAGAATATCCTGAAAAAAGAAGATATAGACAGATTCACACAGGGAACCTGTAATGATGCGGATCTTATGCTGGGTGCCCATCCCTGCACCATCGATGAAGAAGAGGGTGTTCTCTTTGCGGTATATGCGCCTAATGCCATGAGGATCAGCGTGGTGGGAGATTTCAATTCATGGGATCCCAGGCTCCATCAGATGTGCAAACGTGAAGATTCCGGTATCTTCGAGCTCTTTGTTCCCGGAGCAAAGACAGGCGACAGATATCAGTACGAGATAAAGTTCGGAAATTACGAGATCCGCAGATTTTCGGATCCCTATGCCGTTTGCGTCTGTCCCGAAAATAAAACGGTATCCGTGGTCGGAAAGGCTGCTGCGGGAAAGCCCGCACAGGCTCCGAAAAAAGCAAAGGCTCAGGATGTTACGGGCCTGCCCATTAGCATTTACCAGGCAGATCCCTATTCCTATGCGGGAGGTGAGACTTCAGCCTTTGCAAGGATGAGCGAAGAACTTGTGCCTTATGTGGTCAAATGCGGTTTTTCACACATCTGCATCGGCAATATTCTTTCAAGCTCCGGCAGGCATGACAAGACACTGTCCTATTTTGCCCCGGATCCCGCACTCGGAACAGAAGAAGAATTTGAAAAGCTGGTTAAAACTTTCAGGGACAAAGGAGTTTCGGTAATCCTTGACTGGATCCCTTCGTATTTTGCCCCGGATCAGGGAGGCTTATCCGGATTTGACGGAACATCTCTTTATGAGCATAACGATCCCAGACAGGGATATGCCCAGGACATCGGTGCATGTCTTTTCAACTATTCGAGCAATACCGTCCGCAATTTCCTTTTTTCCTCAGGCTTTGCCCTTGTAAGGAAATTCGGTATAGACGGACTCAGAGTCTTCGGAACTGCCAGGATGCTTTATCTTGACTACGGAAAGAGCGACTGGGTACCCAACATCTACGGCGGAAATGAGAATCTAGACGCGATCTCATTTCTTCAGGAGTTTAATACCGCCATACGCAAGGCTTATCCCGGAACTCTTATGATCGCCGAGGATTCGTCCCTCCATCAGGGAATAACCGATCCCGTAGGCAGAAACGGACTCGGCTTTGATCTTAAGTGGAATGAAGTATTCTATGATGATTACAGAGCCTTCATATCACTGGATCCCCTTTACAGGGGCAGGGAGCTTCATTCCCTCGCAGACTCCATGACCTATGCCTTTGTCGAGAATTTCGTCCTGCCCTTTGCAGGAAATGAAAAGACTGAAAAGGTCGGAAGATTTGAGGATATGCTTCAGGGAGATGATGATGCGAGACAGTCACAGAAGAGGCTTTCCCTAGGGTACCTGTTCACACATCCCGGCAAGAAACTCATAGGACTTAAGCCGGATGGGTCGGATGAAGCCATCATCACCGCACTCAACCAGCTCTACAAAAAAGAGCCTGCCCTGAGCATGAACGAATCGGATCCCGAGTGCTTTGAGTGGCTCAGCAATATGAACACTGAGAGCTCATGTGTATCCTTTGTGAGAAAGACAGATGATCCCGAGGATATGCTGGTCGTCATCGCAAACTTCTCCGGCATCGAGCAGAATTTCCAGACCGGCGTTCCCTATGAGGGAAAATACAAAGAGATATTCACGACGGACGATAAGGCTTTCGGCGGCGGATCTTCGGTCTCAAAATCCATCAGGAAAGCATGCGATAAAAGACTTGACGGAAGGACCCAGTCCATCGCGGTAAAGATCAGACCTCAGTCACTCATCATCATGAAGTTCATCCCCTATACCGAGGAAGAACTCGAAAAAGTCATAGAGCAGAGGATAAGAAATTACACTCCCATCAAAAAGACTAAGAAGTGACTTGATTTTTAAACGACTAATCTATATAATTTGTTAAGTCGTTGCCGGAATGGCTCAGTTGGTAGAGCGACGCATTCGTAATGCGTAGGTCAGGGGTTCGAGTCCCCTTTCCGGCTGGAGTCCCGAATCTCAGTAGATACTGGGAGTTCGGGACTTTTTATATTCTGCACCTTTATAAAAATTCGTCATATTGCCGATAAAGAATTTATTGACAATACAGGGCAAATTATCGAAAATAAAAAAGATAAACTTTTATGTAAAGCGAGGTTTTATCATGGCTCAGTTATGGGGCGGAAGATTCACGGGGCCCACAGATGAAAAAGTATATGCATTCAACGCATCCATCGGTTTTGACAAGAGGATGCTCAGACAGGATATATGCGGCAGCATCGCACATTCCGCAATGCTCGGAAAACAGGGCATCATCTCGAAGGAGGATGCTTCTTCCATAGAAGCGGGACTCAGACAGATCTACAGGGATGTCCTTGCAGGGAATCTTGAGATTACCGATAAGTATGAAGATATCCATTCTTTCTGCGAAGCGGTGCTTACCGAGAGGATCGGGGATGCCGGCAAGAGACTCCACACAGGAAGGAGCCGCAATGACCAGGTGGCTCTCGACATGAGGATGTATGTCAGAGGCGAGGTTTGTGCGGCGGATGCTCTTCTTGAAACCCTTCTTAAGGAGATCCTTAAGGTTATGAAGGAAAACAGAGAAACCTTCATGCCCGGATTTACACATCTCCAGAAGGCACAGCCTGTTACACTTGCCCATCATATGGGTGCATATTTTGAAATGTTCAGGCGTGACCGTCTGAGACTTGCCGATATTTATAAGAGGATGAACGAATGTCCCCTCGGAAGCGGTGCACTTGCGGGAACCACTTATCCCCTCGACAGGGAATATACCGCCGAAAAACTCGGATTTGACAGACCTACGGCCAATTCCATGGATTCCGTATCCGACAGGGATTATCTGATAGAGTTTCTGGATGCCCTTTCCATTATCATGATGCATCTGTCCAGATCATGTGAAGAGATCATTACCTGGAACACCGACGAGTACAGATTTGTCGAGATAGATGATGCATTTTCGACAGGATCGAGCATAATGCCTCAGAAGAAGAATCCCGATATTGCCGAACTTGTAAGGGGAAAGACGGGAAGGGTATACGGAGCCCTTATGAGTCTTCTCACTACCATGAAGGGTCTGCCTCTTGCCTACAATAAGGACATGCAGGAGGATAAAGAGACCGCCTTCGATGCGATGGACACCGTATGCAGCTGCATTGATCTCTACACAGGGATGCTCGGCAGCATGAGATTCAATCTTGAGACTATGGAAAAGAGTGCTTCGGGCGGATTTACCAATGCCACCGATGCAGCCGATTATCTGGTAGGAAAGGGAGTGCCCTTCAGGGATGCCCACGGAATAGTCGGAAGGATGGTCCTTGAGTGCATAGCAAAGAAGATCTCCATAGACGATATGTCACTGGAAGACCTTAAGGCACTTTCTCCCGTTATAGAGGAGGATTTCTACACGGCAGTGAAGATATCTACCTGTGTTGAAAAGAGGATCACCAAGGGAGCTCCGGGACCTGCTGCGATGAATGATGAGATCGCACTCTGTGAAGAGTATCTTGCAAATGCGGCCGTACTTACGGATCCCTTAAATGAAATCTTGTTATGATCATCCGGAATACCGGAATAGATATGGAGGAGTAAATTATGAGTGAAAAATTAAGAGTTGGTATCCTGGGCGGAACGGGAATGGTCGGACAGAGATTTATCTCTCTTCTTGAGAACCACCCCTGGTTTGAAGTGACCGAGATCGCTGCATCACCCCGCAGCGCAGGAAAGACATACAAAGAGGCTGTCGGCGACAGATGGAAGATGGATAAGCCCATGCCCGCAGCCGCAGCGGATATCGTTGTAAAGGATGTATCCGATGTGCAGGCAGTTGTTAAGGATGTTGACTTCGTATTCAGTGCAGTCGATATGACAAAGGAAGAGATCAAGGCCATCGAGGAAGAGTATGCGAAGACCGAGACTCCAGTTGTTTCCAACAACAGCGCACACAGATGGACTCCCGATGTTCCCATGATCGTACCCGAGATCAACGCTTCCCATGTGGATGTCATCGAGTATCAGAAGAAGAGACTCGGAACAAAGAGAGGCTTCATTGCAGTCAAGCCCAACTGTTCGATCCAGTCCTACGCACCTGTTCTTACCGCATGGAAAGAGTTCGAGCCCACACAGGTAGTTGTTTCCACCTATCAGGCTATCTCAGGTGCAGGCAAGACATTCAAAGACTGGCCCGAGATGATCGAGAACGTCATTCCTTACATCGGCGGAGAAGAGGAGAAGAGTGAGAAAGAGCCTCTCAGACTCTGGGGCAAGATCGAGAACGGAGTGATCGTTCCCGCTCAGGCACCTCTCATCACCTCTCAGTGCATAAGAGTTCCCGTTCTCAACGGACATACCGCATCGGTATTTATCAACCTAGCAAAGAAGGTTACCAAAGAAGAGCTTATCGAGAAGATGGTAAACTTCTCCGGCGAGCCTCAGAAGCTTGGACTTCCCAGTGCTCCGAAGCAGTTCATCAGATATCTGGAGGAGGACAACAGACCTCAGGTCAAGCTCGATGTAGATTACGAGAACGGCATGGGTATCAGCATCGGAAGACTCAGAGAGGATACGCTTTTTGACTGGAAGTTCGTAGGTCTTTCACACAACACCGTAAGAGGTGCCGCTGGGGGAGCGGTTCTGTGTGCAGAGCTTCTTAAAGCAAAGGGATATATTTCCGCAAAATAAAAAAGAATACATTTCTTAGGGGACAGAATGGAAGAGAATAAGTTTCAACTCGATCTTTTAAAAGCGCAGAATGAAAAGTTGTCAAAGACCGAGAGGATTTACAGGATCGTATGTGAATCATCGGAATATGGGTACGTTTACCAGGCTATTGGCAGTGAAGAGCTTCTTACTTTCGGATCGTTTGAAAAAATGTTCGGCTTCAGCATGACCGGGCAGAAGGATTTTGAGCGGCTTCTGGATGTTTTTCCGGAAGACTGTGCATCTTCCATACTCGATACATTGTGTCCCGAGAAATACAATAAGACCTTTGCTACCTGCGAATGCAGGTCGCTTGCCGATCATCTGTGGTACAGGATCACGACTCGCATAGAACACAGCGATGAACTTCCCGAGTTTGCCTATGACAAGGTGATCACATTTATCGATATAACCAAAGAGAAGGCCCGTAATTCGGACCTTCTCTATATGGCTTATTACGATACCACAACAGGTATCTATAACCGTAATTATTTCGTATCCCTTCTTACGGGATTTCTTTCGAGAGCCGTTGCAGAGAAATGCAAGGTTTCTCTTCTTATGATCGATATTGACGATTTCAAGAAGATCAATGATGTTCAGGGCATCATAATAGGTGATGAACTCCTTGAACAGGTCGGTTTTTACCTGAAGGGCAGAATGGTGGAAGACAAGGTCATCTGCTGCCATATCAACAATGATATATTCTGTGTTGCGATCTACGATCCCTTCGGAAGCTATTCCGTGGAATCCTTCTGCAACGACCTAAGGATCCGCTTTTCCGAATCTTTCTGCATGAGCACCGGACAGGAAATATCCATAACCGCCTGCGTGGGTGTTGCGGAATTCCCCGAAGCCGGAACCTCTGCTCTTGATCTTATCAACTGCGCGGATATCGTGGTCTATGACTGCAAGCAGCACGGTAAGAATATCACAAGGTATTTCGAAGCACCGATCCTCGATGATTTCCTCAAGAACGTTGATATTGAAAATAAGCTTAAGGATGCTGTTTTTACAAACAGCTTCATGCTTTATTACCAGCCTCAGTACCATGCCGTAACGAGGAAGCTGCGCGGTGTTGAGTCCCTTATCAGATGGAGGGATGAAAACGGCACCATGATACCGCCGTCTGTATTCATTCCCATCGCGGAGAAGAACGGACTCATAATCTCCATCGGACGTTTTGTGGTGGAAGAGTCGCTGAGGCAGTACAAGAAATGGACCGATTATTACAAGATGCATTTTAAACTGTCCATCAACATCTCGGCGCTTCAGTATAAGAGAGACGATTTTGTGGACGTTATCATGTCTCTTATCGATAAATATCAGGTTGAGCCTTCGGATGTGGAGCTTGAGATCACCGAGAGCATCCTGATCGATGATTTTGATATGGTCACATCCAAGCTTGTGAGCCTGAGAGATCGCGGCGTCAGCATATCCCTCGATGATTTCGGAACGGGTTATTCGTCCCTTTCGTATCTTAAGAGATTCCCCATCGATACTCTCAAGATCGACAAGAGCTTTATCGATACCGTTCTTGATGACGCCTCAACAAGGATCATTACCGAATCCATACTCAATATGTCTCATGCCATGGGCTTTGAGACCATTGCAGAAGGGGTGGAGAACGAAAGACAGTTCAATTACCTCTCCGGAGTGGGCTGTGACGTGATACAGGGATTTTATCTTGGGAAGCCTTTGCCCGCCGAGAAGGTAGATGAGCTTCTCTCATACATAAACTGAAGGATCTGAATTGTCCAAGAATCTTTTTATAACCGAAAAACCCAGCGTGGCAAGCCAGTTTTCACAGGCATTGCATGAGAACATGCGCAGAGGAGACGGATTCTTTGAGGGCGACACATGTGTCATCACATGGTGCGTCGGCCATCTTGTTTCCATGAGTTATCCCGAAAGCTATGACCCTGCACTGAAGAGTTGGAGATATGACACTATCCCCTTTATTCCCGATGCGTATAAATACCAGGTCATAGACAATGTAAAAAAGCAGTTTGAGATCGTCAAAAAGCTGCTCTTAAGGGATGATATCTCCTGCATTTATATCTGTACCGACTCGGGACGTGAGGGAGAATATATCTACAGGCTTGTTGATATGGAGGCGGGAGTCCCTGCCGAAAAACCAAGAAAGCGTGTGTGGATCGATTCCCAGACCGAGGAGGAGATCGCAAGAGGCATACGCGAAGCAAAGGACTGGAAGGAATATGACAACCTCTCCGATGCCGCATATCTGAGGGCCCAGGAAGATTATCTGATGGGCATCAATTTCACCAGAGCCCTGACTCTTAAATACTCCAGGAAATGTGCGGAGCTTCTCGGAATGGACAGGCTGACCGTTACAGTGGGAAGGGTCATGACCTGCGTTCTCGGAATAGTCGTAAGAAGGGAACAGGAGATAAGGAATTTTGTAAAGACGCCCTTCTATAAGGTCATCATGCAGGCAGACTTAGGGGGCGAGACGGCTGAGCTTCTCTGGAAGGTCACAGAGAGATCCCCTTATTACGGCAGTCCTTATCTGTACAAGGATAACGGATTCAAGGAAAGGGCTTATGCGGAGAAGCTTATCTCGGAACTTGAAACAAAAGGCGGTCACAGAGCCGAAGTCACCGATATCTCCAAAAAGACGGAAAAGAAAAATCCGCCCCTGCTCTTTAACCTTGCAGAGCTTCAGAATGTATGCTCCAAGCTGTTCAAGATATCGCCTTCGGATACCCTGAACATCGCACAGGAGCTTTATGAAAAGAAACTCACCACATACCCCAGAACAGATGCCAGGGTACTCTCGACCGCGGTATGCAAGGAGATAAACAAAAACATAGGCGGCCTAAAGGGCTACGCGGCCGTTTCCGAAGATGCGGCACGTATCCTTGCGGGCGATAAGTGGAAGAGCATCGCTAAGACCAAATACTGCAACGACAAGGCGATAACGGACCACTATGCAATAATACCCACGGGACAGGGCCTGGGGAATCTGGGAAGCCTCAGCAGGCTTTCCGCAGATGTCTACGAGCTGATATGCAGAAGGTTTCTGTCGATCTTCTGCGATCCAGCGGTCTATAAGAAGACTGTCTTGACTGCGGATGAAGCCGGAGAGACCTTCACCGCATCCTACAAGGTGCTTGAGAGCGAAGGCTATATGAAGGTATTTACCTGTTCTTTCCAGAACAAAGGCGATAATACCGATACCCAGGATGCAAAGAACGAAAACGGTGATGAGGACGAAGACCAGGCGGCTGATGAAGGACTTAAGAAGGCTCTCGAGTCCATCAAAAAGGGCGATATCATAACCGTTAAGGACCACGTCATCAAGGAAGGAGAGACCGCTCCTCCCAAGAGATATACTTCCGGAAGCATGATCCTTACAATGGAAAATGCAGGACAGTTCATTGAGGATGAGGAACTGCGCGCACAGATAAAGGGCAGCGGCATCGGTACCAGTGCAACGAGAGCCGAGATCCTCACCAAGCTCCAGACTATCGGATATCTGGATCTTAACAAAAAGACGCAGATCATAACTCCAACCATCGTCGGGGAGATGATCTATTATATAGTCAACGGTTCGATCCCGTCGCTTCTTGATGCAAAGCTTACGGCCAGCTGGGAGAAGGGGCTTTCAGGGGTCGCAGACGGAACCATCAGTCCGGAGGACTATCGCAGGAAGCTGGATAAGTTTGTTACCGACAAGACCAATGAAGTAAAGGGAAAATATAATGCGGACGGACTGTCTCAGGTGTACAATAAAGTAAGTGTATACTACAAAAAGGCTTCGGCCGGGAAAGGCAGAAAATGAGCGATAATATAAGCATCACGGATCTCTACGATCTGAGCGAGACGATAGCAGCTGAATATCTCAGTCAGTTTGAATACCCCTGGGAGGCACTCCCCGGCATAAAGGCTTTTATCTTGAGCCTCGGTGAGACTCTTCCCGAAGACAGGTACGACAGGATAAAAGAGGATGTGTGGGTATCAAAGAGCGCGACCGTGGCCCCCACGGCATGCCTTAACGGTCCCCTTATCATTGATGACGGCGCGGAAATAAGGCACTGTGCATTTATCAGAGGATCGGCTATCGTCGGAAAGAACTGCGTTGTCGGCAATTCCACAGAGCTTAAGAATGTCATTCTTTTTAACAATGTCCAGGTGCCTCATTATAACTATGTAGGGGACAGCATTCTCGGTTTTAAGTCCCATATGGGAGCGGGTTCCATTACCTCCAATGTAAAATCCGACAAGCTTCCCGTAAAGGTAAAGGGCGAAGAAGTTTATGAGACCGGCCTTAAGAAGGTCGGAGCCATGCTTGGCGACAGGTCGGAGATCGGCTGCAATTCCGTACTCAATCCCGGAACGATCGTCGGAAGGGACTGCATTGTCTATCCCACATCATGTGTAAGAGGCGTGATCCCCGAAGCACATATCTTCAAGAAAACGGGTGAAGTCGCAGCAAGAGAGCTTTGATCTGAAACCTGTCTGAAGGCTTTGAATTATAGTTTGGTATTTGTCCCTAATTGTGATATCATACAAAATGGTCTTTGATCTGACAGGATATTTCTTTTGAGAGATCTTTTTTAAGGAGAGGGAATATGGATTACAACAACAATCAGAACAACCAGAACGCAAACGACGGTCAGAACATCAATTATCAGCAGAATGATGTCCAGCAGGGCACATATCAGCAGGGTTCTTACCAGCAGGGTTCTTATCAGCAGAATACATATCAGCAGAACACTTATCAGGCAGGTCCCCAGCAGCCTCATTACTCATCACAGAGCAGCTTCACCACCGGACAGGGAAATACCTATTCCAATCCCGGAATGGATTATTCTTCACAGTACAGCAGCCCCTATGACCAGCCTGTACAGAAGCCCGGTCCCAATGCATGCCAGATCATATCACTGATCCTCGGCATCCTTTCCATCATCTGCTGCTGCTTTGGTATCGTTTCCACCATAATGGCGGTTGTCGGAATCGTACTTGCCATCATCGGCAACAAGAACCACAAGCACGGTGTTGGTACCGGCGGTCTTGTCTGCTCCATAGTCGGACTTATCCTTTCACTCATCATCCTCGGTCTGAGCGCTCTCGGAACCTATATCATCCCCGACAGCCTGAACGACCTTTATCAGACACTCGAGAGATATGAGAACTACTATTGATGAAAGCGGAATAAATAAATCTGAAAAGCCATCCTCACGAAGGGGATGGCTTTTTAAAGAGTTTGATGACAGGGCTGTTTTTTATCTCGGACTTGTCATTGCGGGGATATGCGCCTCAGGGTGGTTTCTGTTCCCGTATGTGAACGGCTTTTTATCATCAAAAGAAGGCGTGCTCGGGGCACTGTCTTTTCACGAATGTGCCTTTAAGAAAGCGACGGGACTGTACTGTCCGGGATGCGGCGGCACCAGGTCTGTCAGGGCGCTCCTGCACGGACACTTCATACTTTCTTTTCTCTATCATCCCTTTATCCCTTACTGTATCATCATGTGGATCCTTTACGAGGGCAGCCATCTGCTGGAGATACTGCATGTTCCGCATATAAAGGGGATGAAGTTCAGGACTGCCTATGTATGGACCGGCCTCGGGATCATTCTCTTGAACTGGATCGTGAAGAACATTCTCCTGATATACATAAACCTGTGACGAAAGATCAGTCGGAGAGGGTTCCGGATTCCGGTGAGGTCATATTTGCATTGGGATCGGCTTCTCCGTTCAGAAAGGTCATGATGACCTTGATGCGCTTAAAGGCACTTTCGTATGCTGAGGAGGCTTCTTCTGACCTGGCGGCTATATCATCGCCTGTAAGGGAATCGTCCGTAAATACCTGTAAGTAGAGCGCCACGGCGCTGTTCATATAATCCGAGGCTTCATCGGCCAGATGCTCGAGATAATCGAATTCCGCGGGAAAATCAACGGCTGCAAAATCTGTGAAAGCGGAATTTAAGGAGCTTAACTTTGACGTTATATCTGATGCGTAGTTTTCAGACGATGCATCGATCCCGTTTATCTCGGAATCAAGGGCTGCTATCGATGAATTGAAGGAATCGACCGTTTCCCTGAATGCGGTAAGCTCTTCTGAGGAGGTGCCGCCGGCCCGGGCGTTTCCGCATGATGCAAGGAAGAGCACGATGACAAAGGCAGTTATCATTTTGGGAAGATAGAAGTTCATTTGCGTTTCCTTCGAAAAAGGTATTTGCTTAAAAGCCTGTACTATAATATCATATAGCAGATGGGTATGTCAGACGTTTAATGATATCTTAAAAAAATGAATTTTTCTTTTAAAAATCACTTGACATAAACTGACTGCTTATATATAATTTTTTGGTGTGTCGCAGATGGATAATCTTGGCACCGATCGAATAGAAAATATAATGGATAAGGAGGTGTTTCAAATGTCCATTTGCCCTAAGAATAAATCATCTAAAGGTCACAGAGACCAGAGAAGAGCTAACTGGAAAATGTCTGCTCCCACATTGGTTAAGTGCAGCAAATGCGGAAGCTTAATGGTTCCTCACAGAGTTTGCAAGAACTGTGGTTCTTACAACAAGAAGCAGATCGTTGAGACAGACTGATCTGAATTTAAGAATGTCTTAAGACAGAGCGTTGCGGCGTGCGATGCTCTGTTTTTTTTATTGATTTTTACAGTGCCTGCTAGTATATTTATCTTTGGTATTTTTTAGTGAGGAGACAGTATGGCAGAAAGAGTAAATATCGCTGTCGATGCAATGGGAGGAGACAATGCTCCCGGGGAGATAGTCAAAGGCGCTGTGGATGCCGTTAACGGTTCACCCATAGTCAAAGTTTTCCTCGTAGGAAAGGAAGACCTTGTAAGAACCGAATTATCCAAATATACTTACGATCCCGACCGTATCGAGGTAGTAAACGCCACAGAGGTCATCGAGATGTCCGAGCCGCCGGTCATGGCAGTCAGGACCAAGAAGGATTCTTCCCTTGTTAAATGTATGTACATGGTCAAGGAAGGAAAGTGCGATGCCCTTGTGACAGCGGGATCCACCGGTGCGTTTTTAGTCGGCGGACAGATAATAGTAGGAAGGATCAAAGGTGTCGAGAGACCGCCTCTTGCTCCCTTCATCCCCACCACGGAAGGCAGATGCCTGCTTCTTGACTGCGGCGCGAATGTTGATGCCAGACCTTCACAGCTGGTACAGTTTGCCAAGATCGGATCGGCATATGCAAAGAAGGCATGCGGCATAGCAAATCCCAGGGTCGGTATAGTAAATATCGGTGCCGAGGAAGAAAAGGGCAATGCACTTGTCAAGGAGACTTTCCCTTTGCTTAAGTCAACCCCCGAGATCAATTTCATCGGAAGCGTTGAAGCCAGGGATATCCCCTACGGAGCGGCTGATGTTGTGGTCTGCGAAGCCTTTGTCGGAAATGTTATCCTCAAGATGTACGAAGGCGTCGGTACGGCATTGCTGAAAAGTGTCAAAGAGGCTATGATGTCAACGGGCAGGAGCAAGATAGGAGCACTTCTTGCAAAACCCGCACTCAAGAAAGAGCTTGTGAAGTTTGACACCGACCGCTACGGCGGTGCACCTCTCCTGGGATGCAACGGACTCCTGGTCAAGACTCACGGATCGAGCAAAGCGATATCGATCACCAATTCCATCAATCAGTGCAAGCTGTTTGCGGAACAGAATATTAACGACGACATACGCGAAATGTTCAATATTTCTACAGATATTTAAGGAGGCTTTTTATGGAATTCGAAAAATTAAAAACTATCATTGCAGAGGTTCTCAATGTTGATCCCGAGGAGATCACCCTTCAGTCTACTTTTACCGACGATCTCGGCGCTGATTCTCTCGATGTTTATCAGATCATCATGGGACTTGAAGATGCATTTGATATCAAGATCCCCGAAGAGAGCGCAGAGAAGATCACCACAGTCGGAGAGGCTGTTGAGATGATCAGATCCGCTCTTTCCGGAAACGAATGATCCAAAATATCAGATCCTGATCCCGAAAGGCAGAGCATCAAACCGGGCATAGGCTGTGTTTTTTCTATGGATATCACTTAGATAACACGGATACTTGTCCGGCGTTGCTTTTTCTTGCGGGTTCTTTTTGGGGGAAGCATATGGATATTGCTACATTAGGGGAACTGGAAAAAAAGATAGGATATGTTTTTAAGGATAATGCACTGCTGGTGCGGGCTCTCACTCATTCGTCTTATTGCAATGAGCAGCTCATAAACAAGACCGGCGATTACGAGAGGCTTGAGTTTCTCGGGGATGCGGTACTTGAAGCGGTCAGCAGCGAATTCCTTTTCAAAAGGTATCCCGATAAAAAAGAGGGTGAGCTTTCCAAGATCAGGGCATCCATGGTCTGCGAACCTTCACTGGCTTTCTGCGCAAGGGATCTTGATCTCGGCGTTTATGTCAGGCTCGGAAAGGGCGAAGAAAAGACAGGCGGCAGGGAGAGGGACAGCATCATCTCTGATGTCATGGAAGCCATCACCGGCGCCATCTTTCTTGACGGCGGTTTTGATAAAGCCAGAGATTTTATTTACAGATTTATCCTTTCGGATCTCGAGAACAAGCAGCTGTTCTTTGATTCAAAGAGCAATCTTCAGGAATATGTTGCAAAGAACCTGAAGAAAGAAGTTGAGTATAAGACCGTTGAAGAAACGGGTGAGGGTAATGATAAATTCTTCCGCTCGGCAGTCTATGTCGACGGGGAGGTTGTTGCCGAGGGTTCGGGACGCAGCAAGAAGGCTTCTCAGCAGGAGGCTGCATATAATGCACTCATAAAGATCAGGAGTACAGATGTTTCTTAAAAGTATTGAAATTCAGGGATTCAAATCGTTTGCGGTCAAGACCGTTCTTTTATTCCACGAGGGAGTTACGGGCATAGTCGGACCCAATGGTTCCGGCAAGAGTAATATCGCAGATGCGGTCAGATGGGTTCTGGGAGAACAGAGTGTCAAGCAGCTCCGCGGAGGCTCGATGCAGGATGTCATCTTCTCCGGTACCCAGACCAGAAAACCGCTCAGTTATGCATATGTTGCCATAACCCTCGATAATTCCGATCACGCACTTAACATCTCATACGAAGAAGTTACCGTTGCAAGAAGACTTTACCGTTCCGGAGAGAGCGAATATCTTCTCAACGGTTCACCCTGCAGGCTCAAGGATGTAAATGAGCTTTTTTTTGATACCGGTATCGGTAAAGAAGGCTATTCCATCATCGGTCAGGGCCAGATAGACAAGATACTTTCCGGAAAGCCCGAAGAAAGAAGAGAACTCTTCGACGAAGCTGCCGGAATAGTCAAATTCAAATACCGTAAAAACGCCGCTCTGAAAAAACTCGACAACGAGCAGAATAATCTTGTCAGAGTAAATGATATTCTTGCAGAACTCGAGAGACAGCTCGGACCTCTTGAGAGGCAGTCCGGTAAAGCAAAAGAGTGGCTCAAATACAAGGAAGAATTAAAGACCATAGACGTCAATTCATTCCTGCTCGAAAATGAGAGTCTTACCAAATCCGTAAAAGATCTCCAGGGAAGGCTTGATGTAGCATCCTCGGACCTTGAATCCACATCCGGAGAATACAATAAGGTCAAGGAAGATTACAGCAGCGTCCAGCTTGAGATGGAGGAGCTTGAGGAATCCATAGAAAAAGCCAGGGAACTGGTTTCGGGTGCGGATTCCGCAAGACAGAAGCTTGAGAGCTCCATTGAACTCCTAAAGGAGCAGATCAAATCATCCGGCGAGAATATTACCCATTTCTCGGAGAGAAAAGAAGCACTTCTCGGAGAGATGGAGAAATACCGGAAGGAAAAGGATTCGATACTTGCGGATTCCGATTCTGAGGAAGAACAGACCCGCAAGGTCGAAGAGGAAGCCGCATCCCGCAAGAAGATCTTGGATGACCTTCAGGAAGAGATCCGCAGACTGAATGCGGATGTGGAGGAGCATGCTTCCGGAATAATGGACGAACTCAAGAAGCGTTCCGAGATACAGGGACGTATCAGCCATCTCGAGGGTGTCATGCAGCAGATAGAGCTCAGAAAAGCCGAGCTGCAGAGCAAGATCTTAAGAGCCCGTTCCGATGAGGAAGCAAGGGAAGATGTAATAAAAAAGTACGAGGAAGCTTTTGAAAAAGTCAGCGCTGAGGTCAGTGAACTGAACAAAAAGGCTTCTGAGCTGGAATTCAAGGTTACCGACTACAGATCACAGCTCACTAAAAAAGATGAAGAACTCAGAGCCCTGCAGGAGGAATACCACAAGGAGAACTCCAGATACAGAGCTCTTCAGGATATTGCCGAGGCTTATGAAGGCTACGGTAATTCCGTCAAGAAGATAATGGAGCAGAAAGCCTCTAATCCCGGTATCATCGGTGTCGTTGCGGATATCATAAAGGTTGATAAAAAATATGAGACCGCTATCGAGACCGCACTGGGAGGAAACATCCAGAATATCGTCACAAGGGATGAAGCGACCGCCAAGAAGATGATCACCTTCCTCAAGGAAGGAAGACTCGGAAGGGCAACATTCCTCCCTCTTGACAGTGTTACGGATCCCCAGGAACTAAAAGCCAAGGATGCCCTCAAAGAAAACGGCATGCTCGGACTTGCAAGCGACCTTGTGGAAGCTGCCCCCGAGTATGGAAATATCATAAAGAGCCTTCTGGGAAGATTCATTGTCGCCGACAATATGGACAATGCGACAAGGGCTGCAAGGAAGTTCAATTATACTCTCCGCATCGTTACTCTCGAAGGCGAACTTTTGATGCCCGGCGGTGCCATCAGCGGCGGTGCTTTCAGGAACAACAGCAATTTCCTCGGAAAGAGCCGTGAGATAGGTGATCTTAAGGCAGCTTGCGAGAAGCTTTCTTCCGAGATTGAAAATAAGAAAAAAGATATCGACATAACCCGCGAAAACCGTAACGCTTCGAGGACCGAGCTGGATAAACTCAAGATGGATATCCAGAACAAGATCATCGAGCAGAATACCGCAAGGCTTTCGCTTCAGTCTGAGCGCGACAGACTCGGGGAAGAGAGCGAAAATGCCATCAGCCTCAAGTCCGAACAGCAGGATATCGAAAATGAGATCATTTCCGTGACCAATTCGAAGAACGAAGCTGCGGAGATCCTTAAAGAGAGCGAGACCAGGGAAAAGCGTCTCCGTGATGAGGAAAACGATCTTAATGAGATGCTCAAAGACAGGCAGGCTGCAGAGACAGAAGCTCTCGCAAGAGTAAATGAATGGGAAGTCGAAGTCCAGAAGATGAAGCAGGCCAAGGACTTCAAACAGGCTAACCTGAGCCGTGTCGAGGAATCCCTGGGCAATGCGAACAATGAACTTGAAAGCCTCAATGCTTCCATCGAGAGCAACAATGTATCGATAAATGAGAAGCAGCTCCAGATCGAGGAGATAAAGAAGACCATCGAGGCTTCCTTTACCGAACAGGAGAAGGCATCGGATCTTCTGAAGAACTCGCTTTCAAGAAAAGAGGATCTTTCATCCAGACAAAAAGGTTTCTTTGAGATAACCGAGAAGCTCCAGGAAAAGATGTCATCCCTTGACAAGGAAGTCAACAGACTGACCGTTCAGAGAGACAAGGCAAACGAGACCATCGAGATCCGCATCAATTATATGTGGCAGGAATATGAGATCACGCTTAGCCAGGCCGCAGAGATGAGGGATGAGAATCTGAACGACCTTACCGTCCTCAAACGCGATGCCGCAGAGGTCAGGGACAAGATCAAGAAGCTCGGAGACGTAAATGTCGGAGCTATAGAGGAATACAAAGAGGTTTCCGAGAGATACGATTCGATGAAGACTCAGCACGACGATCTCATCGAAGCCGCAGATACTCTCAAGAAGATCATAGAAGAACTTGATGAGAACATGAGGACACAGTTCTCGGAGAAATTCAAACTTATCAACGAAGAATATGACAAGGTGTTCAAGGAACTCTTCGGAGGCGGACAGGGATCTCTCTCGCTCCAGGATGACGAGGATATCCTTGAATGCGGCATTAACATCTCGGCACAGCCCCCCGGCAAGAAGCTTCAGAACATGATGCAGCTCTCCGGCGGTGAGAAGGCACTCTCCGCAATAGCACTTCTTTTTGCGATACAGAACTTAAAGCCTTCGCCGTTCTGTCTCCTTGACGAGATCGAGGCCGCACTTGATGACAACAATGTCGGAAGATTTGCAAAGTACCTTCACAAGCTTACCAAGAATACACAGTTCATCGTAATAACACACAGAAGAGGAACCATGG
>CAMNEB010000010.1 GCA_946536155.1 uncultured Lachnospiraceae bacterium
GTCTGTTTCTTTACGAGCTCATTTAACTTTCCGGGATTTGTTGCATTTTCCGGAATAGCCATTTCTTCTTCGATGCGGCTCAGTTCGGATTCGACCTCAGAGATGCGGTCCTCTGTTTTTTTCAGGTCGTTTGCCTTCTTTCTGGCCTCTGCCTGTGCCTGTTTCTGTGCTTTCCAGTCGGCACCGCTTCCGGTATCCTGATCTGTGGCCATTGTATCAACGGAATTAACTGCCGTGTGTGACAGCTCACCGGACTTTCCTGTGACGGAGCCGGCCTTTCTAACGTCGTCTCTTTTTTCCAGGTAGTAATCGTAATTGCCTATATAATTGTCAAAACGTCCTTCGTACAGATCAAGGATCCGGGTTGAGACTTTGTTAACGAAATATCTGTCGTGGGAGACACATATGAGCGTTCCTTCGTATTCCGACAGGGTTTTCTCAAGTATCTCCTTGGATGTTATATCCAGGTGGTTAGTGGGCTCATCCAGGATCAGAAGGTTTGCGGAAGAGAGCATCAGCTTTGCCAGGCTCACACGGCCTTTTTCGCCTCCGCTTAAGTTTCCGATCTTTTTGAAAACATCTTCATCCGTAAAGAGGAAGGAAGCCAGAACGGTCCTTACTTCGGTGATCGTCATATCGGGATGTTCGTCCGAAATCTCGTCATATATTGTTTTTTCGGGATCGAGGACATGGTGCTCCTGATCGTAGTATGCGATCTCTACATTGGTGCCCAGTGAAAAGCTTCCGCTGTCCGGATTTTCGATGCCGTTAAGGATCTTGAGGAGAGTGGTCTTTCCGGTACCGTTGTCGCCTATTATGCAGATGTGTTCGCCTCTTTTGATGTCGATGTTCACATCCGAAAAAAGAGTATTTCCGTCGTAGGCCTTTGAAAGGTGCTCCGTATGAAGGACGTCTTCTCCGGAAGTCTTTGAAGGCTTTAAGCGGAGAGTCATTTCATCGTTTATGGTCTCGGGCTTTTCAAGGGGGACGATCTTTTCCAGGGCTTTCTCTCTGCTCTCGGCACGTTTTATGGACTTTTCACGGTTAAAGCTCTTGAGCTTTTCTATGACCTCTTCCTGATGCTTTATCTCCGCCCTCTGATTGAGATATGCTTTCATCCTTGCTTCGAAGAGCATCTGTTTCTTGGCGGCAAAATCCGAATAATTCCCTTTGTATGAGGTTATGGTATTATTCTCCAGCTCTAAGACGCAGGAGACGGTCTTGTCCAGGAAATATCTGTCGTGGGATACTATCAGAACAGCTCCGTCATATGAGGCTATATAGCCTTCAAGCCATATGCAGGAGTTCATGTCGAGATGGTTCGTGGGCTCGTCGAGTATTATAAGATCGGGTTTTCTGACGAGTATCGCACCCAGAGCCGCGCGTGTTTTCTGGCCGCCGGAGAGGGTATCGGCCTTCCTGTTAAAATCCTCTTCGGAAAAACCGAGGCCTTTGAGGACTCCTACAACCTCGGATCTGAATGTGTATCCGCCTTTCAGATCGAACTCTGTCCTGAGCCTTTCGTATCTGTCACAGATCTCCGGAATATTGTTTCCGTTTTCCATTGCGGCTTCCAGGTCTCTGAGATCCTGTTCCGTTTTCAGAAGATCGCTCCTTACGGAGAGCATTTCCTCAAAAACCGTCCCGCCTCCGGAGAAGGTTCCTTCCTGTGCGAGATATCCGACCTCAGCATCTTTTTCAAAAGTGACCAGCCCTGTGTCTGGTTCAGATATGCCGGTAATGATCTTTAAAAGGGTCGTCTTTCCGGAACCGTTTGCCCCGACAAGTGCGACCTTCTGCCTTCTTTCGATGTTAAAGGATACCCCGCTCAAAACAGGGCCCGTTACAAATGCTTTTGAAATATTGTTTACGCTTAATAACATGATCTGACTTATTTTTCCGCTTTCTTTGCTTTTGCCAGAATATAGACCGGGATCACCGGGGATACCAGCATATCCAGAAATGAGATGATGACGAATGCGCTGCCGATCATGTCCGGGATATTCCATTCGGCCGGAATATTTCCTGTGTATTCAGCGAACATTATAAGCCCTGCCGCATATGTGATACAGTTTATGACTGCAAATACGATCGGGATCAGCATGCTCAGCCATATAAATCTGAGCTCATTTTCTTTTGCCCTGTTTTTTAAAAATATCCATAGAAAAATGCTGTTGAACAGTATATTGTTGATCAGCAGACTGATGATATGTGAAAGGTAACTCATCTCATACATCCTGTTTGTATTGAGACTGCTGTACATGAGACGGATGATGAGCGCCACTGCGAAAGCGGAAATGATCCTTGCCGCAAAAAGGATGACGAGAGCGCCGGTATTTACATCGTAGCGGTACTTAAAGTAATAAAGTATAAGTGCTGCGGCAAGAGGCGTGAAAACATATCCTGCAGCCGAAGAGATGATCGTCCACCGGCGCATAAAGTCCATGCCGACATCCCCGGATGTGTTTGAGGCGTACAGGATGACCATATGCGGAATGGCTCCGATGATGCCCGCGGCGGAGGCGGCCCCGAGGATCTTGCTGCCTTTTTCCTTTACGGCGATGATAATGAACGCAATGACAAGGATCGCAAGTGATATTAAGGGATTTAATCTGTATGTGATCCCGTATAAAAATCTGATATATCCTTCCACTTCAAACCTCTTTCTGTAAGAAATACATGCATTTTAGTATATCACACGGATACCTTTTTTATTATCGTCTTTTCCGGGATATCCGTATTTTCATCTTTGCCTTCCCGCTAATTGACAATATTTTAACACAAGATGTAGAATGTAACGTGGTATGCGCTAACAACATTTTGTCGTTTATGTATTTATACTTATGGGAGGTAGTTCTTTTGGATAAAGAGATCTCACAGGCGGTCATAAGCAGGTTGCCCAGATATCTTCGTTATCTCGGAGACCTTAAGGACAGAAATGTGGAGAGGATCAGTTCTTCGGAACTCAGTGTACTGATGAAGGTCACGGCCTCTCAGATCAGGCAGGATCTTAACAATTTCGGAGGATTCGGCCAGCAGGGCTACGGCTATAATGTAGATTTTCTCTATTCTGAGATAAGCAAGATACTCGGTCTTGAGCATCAGTATAATTTTATCATCATCGGAGCGGGCAATCTCGGAAAGGCACTCGGGGGGTATCTGAATTTTGAGAAAAGAGGGTTTATCTTCAAGGGCATGTTCGACAAGGATCCTTCACTTATAGGGACCGAGGTCAGGGGCGTAAAGGTCATGTCCATGGAAGAACTGCCCGGTTTTATCAGGTCCGGAAATATCGATATAGCGGTCCTTACCATTCCCAAAGAGGGCGCTGTGCTGGTTGCGAAGGTGCTTGTTGAGAACGGCATAAAAGCAATATGGAATTTCGCACATGTGGACCTTGATGTTCCGGAGAATGTGCAGGTTGAGAATGTTCACCTTTCTGACAGCCTTATGAAGCTGTCATATAACATTTCAAGTTACGATCAGACAAAAAAGTAATTTCCGCGCATTATGGGTAAGTATTCAGGACAGGGAAAAAGACAGACATTCGAAGATTCGCTGAAGGGCAAGGATGTGCCGGTGCTGACGCTTGACAGTAAATGGTACCATCTGCTCGGCAAAGTCGGCTATGAGGATATTAAGGCCGATGAAGACAGGCTGAATGAACTCTTAAGGCGTCAGGGCAAGATAAACAGCGAAGCCAAGGAGATCAAGAAGGTCAAGCGCCGCCTGATGGATGAGATAGTTGCCCTTATGGACGATCATCAGGAGGGCTCCGAGGATGCATCTTCGAAGATAGAGGAAAACAAAAGGCTTCTCAATGAATGCAACAAAAAGCTGGATTCATACGAGGATGAGATGATAGATCTGCCAAGGGAGATCGATGCCGTCAACAAGAGTCTTATGCGCACCACTATGGAGCACTGCTATGAGACGATGCAGGACAATACCGATGACATCGAGGAGCTTGAGGAGTGGATCACGGGCATAAGGATAGAGCTCAAGAAGAATCTCATCAGGAAGCAGGAAAAAGAAGCCAAGAACCATGAGATCTACAAGTATATGCACGATATCTTCGGTGCTGATGTTGTGGATCTGTTTGACATGAGATATAATCCCGCCGATAAGCACCCCCGCACAGCGGAGGAGATAAAAGCGGAACAGAATAAAGAAGAGGATAAGGGAGCATCGTGAATAATCAAAGAGGAACAGCGATAGTCGATCTTGATGCCCTTACATATAATCTGGACAAAATGCATTCGCTTTTGAAACCGGATACACAGATGTACGCAGTCATCAAGACCAACGGCTATGGGCACGGAAGCGTACCGATAGCAAGGATCTTAGACGGCATACCCTATATAAAGGGATATGCGGTGGCAACTGCGGATGAGGCACTCGAACTCAGACAGGAAGGAATAGCAAAGGACATTCTGATACTCGGATATACATTTCCCGAGAGCTATTCCGAGCTCATCAGGAAGGATGTGAGGATGACGGTATTCAGGAAGGATACCATCTCCGAACTTGCCCGCGCTGCGGCTGATGTCGGTAAAAATGCCATAGTCCACATAGCGGTTGATACGGGTATGGGAAGGATAGGCGTAAGTCCGGACCGGGACGGCCTTGACTTTGTAAGACAGGCACTTGATGCCCCCAACATCATCGTGGAAGGCATTTTCACACACCTTGCAAGAGCCGATGAGAAGGACAAAAAAAGCGCCCTTGCCCAGCTGTCGGAGTTTAAGAACTTTATCAACCTGATAAGCGAAAAGCTCGGTGCAGTCATACCGGTATCCCATATATCCAATTCCGCCGCGATACTTGAAATGCCGGAATCCTATCTTGATGCGGTAAGAGCCGGTATCACCATGTACGGCCTTGCTCCGTCCGATGAAGTTGATATCACTGCGCCGGGATTAAAACCGGTTATGAGCCTTGTGAGCCACATATCCTTCATCAAGAAGCTCCATCCGGGACAGAGTGTAAGCTATGGCGGGCTTTTTACGGCCGATTCGGAAATGACGGTCGCCACCGTTCCCATCGGCTACGGCGACGGCTATCCCAGAGGTCTTTCCTGCAAGGGTGAAGTCCTTGTCAGGGGTAAGAGGTGCAGGATACTCGGAAGGGTATGCATGGACCAGTTCATGATCGACGTTACGGGCTTTGAGGGGCTTAAAGAAGGCGAAAAAGTCACTCTTATGGGCTATGACGGCGATGAACATATCTCCGCGGAGGAGATAGGAGAGTTATCCGGACGTTTCAATTACGAGCTTGTCTGCCTTATAAGCCACAGGATACCGAGGGTTTATATCGGCGGCGGGACACAGAATTAATTGAAAACACGGGTCTCTGATGGTAAAATAGATTGATTGCATAAATTTAAGAAATAATACGAGAGGTTATAATATGTCAGGACATTCAAAATTCGCGAATATCAAGCACAAGAAAGAGAAAAATGATGCCGCAAAGGGAAAGATCTTTACGATCATAGGACGTGAGATCGCAGTCGCGGTCAAAGAGGGCGGCCCCGATCCTTCCAACAACTTCAAGCTTGCCACCGTTATCGCAAAGGCTAAGGCTAACAACATGCCCAACGATACCATCGAGCGCGGTATCAAGAAGGCTGCCGGAGAAGGCGGCAACGTTAACTATGAGTACATAACCTATGAAGGATACGGACCTTCTGGAATCGCCATCATTGTCGATACCCTTACCGACAACAAGAACCGTACCGCAGCAAATGTAAGAGCTGCATTCACCAAGGGCGGCGGAAATGTCGGAACTCCCGGATGCGTATCTTTCATGTTTGACAAGAAGGGCCAGATCATCATCGACAAGGAAGAGACCGATCTTTCCGCAGACGATCTTATGATGACCGCTCTTGATGCCGGAGCAGAGGACTTCAGTGAAGAAGAGGATTCTTACGAGATCCTCACCGATCCCGACACTTTTGACGAGGTCAACAAGAAGCTTGTGGATGCGGGCATTCCCATGCTCAGCGCAGAGGTTACCATGATCCCCCAAAACTATGTTGAGCTTTCTAACGAAGATGATATCAAGTGCCTTAACAGGATCCTCGATCTTCTTGATGAAGATGATGATGTACAGGCTGTATATCACAACTGGGATGAGTGATCCCGGGTGAATGAATTCATTCCAAAGATTATTTTTCAAGAGGATTAATGATGGATCGTCTGGCAATAGTTGTACCGTGCTATAACGAGGAAGAGGTCCTCGGAATGTCTTCAGAGGCACTCCGGGGAGTTCTTGATGACCTCGTTTCCAAGGGGAAGATATCCCCTGACAGTTTCGTTATGTTCGTAAATGACGGAAGTGCCGATAAAACCTGGTCCCTCATAGAAGAGGAACATGCAAAATATCCCGTTCAGATCGCCGGCGTTAAGCTGGCAAGAAATGTCGGTCATCAGTTTGCGCTTACCGCAGGGCTTATGACTGCTGCCGATCTGTGCGATGTTTCGGTTTCGATAGATGCCGACCTTCAGGATGATGTTTCGGTCATCGAGGAGATGATCGACAAGTATCATGACGGCTGCGATATAGTGTACGGAGTCAGGAAGGAGAGAAAGACCGATACCTTTTTCAAGAGGTTCACGGCCCAGTCCTTCTACAAGGTCATGGCACATATGGGAGTCAAGACCGTATATAATCATGCGGATTTCAGGCTCATGAGCTGCAGGGCACTCAGAGAGTTTTCCAATTATCACGAATACAACCTGTTCCTCAGAGGCATCGTTCCATTGATCGGATACAGGACCGACTGTGTGTACTATGACAGGAAGGAGAGAGCTGCGGGCGTTTCCAAGTATCCTCTCAAGAAGATGCTCGCGCTTGCGTTTGACGGTATCTCATCCTTCTCTACCAGACCCATCGATCTGATACTTACAGCCGGCTTCTTCAGCGTGTTCCTTTCCTTAGCTGCACTCGTATATGCTCTGGTCTCGTTTTTTACGGGAAATGTTGTGCCGGGATGGACCTCGATCATCATATCGATCTGGTTCCTCGGAGGCATGCAGCTTCTGGCTATAGGACTCGTGGGCAAGTATATCGGCAAGACGTATATCGAGGTTAAACACAGACCCAGATACAATATTGAAAAGGTTTTGATCGATGACACTTCGGAAAAGTAAGATCGGTATTGTTACAGATATCATATATGCGCTTTTGGCCGGTGCTTTCTGCATCATCGCCATCATGGATGCGGCTCAGGAATTCGGGTTCTCTTATCTGCCCGGACTTCTTGCCTTTGCCGTGATGATAGCCGCCGGATTCGGACTCAGGAAACTCCTTTCGTTTCTGGCTGTTTCGGACCGCTACAAGGAGATCACCGAAATGGGAGACTCCTATGGCAGGTTCATCCTTGCTTTCATCATCGTGATATCCATCGTCTTCAGGATCATCTCATATGCCTGGAACGGTCTCGGAGGCAATGTTTATTTTGACATTGCCAAGGTTACCGGAAATAATATGGGTCATTTTTCCCATGCCGTAGACGAGTGGTATATCGCCGCTCTTCATGCGATACTGTTCCTTTTCGGTAACCGTATATTTGTAGCTGCCATATTTAACTGCATTCTTCAATCCGTCGGAGTCATCCTCGGATTTTTTGCATTCCGGAAGATGCTTGGGATCATCCCCGCTTCAGGTTTTGCGCTTTTCTGGACCATAACCGGATTCTCGGTATATGAGGCGATGACGCTTAACTCCAGAAACCTTGAGTTCCTGCTCATAACCCTGGCACTTTTTGTGATAAGCAAATGCATTCCTGCAACGGACGGCAAATTCTTCTGTTATCTCATTTCCGGCCTGCTGACGGCGGTCTGTATATACGCCGACATCGCAGGTCTGATACTGATCCCTTTCATCTTCGGGATCATGTTTGTAAATGACGGAGAAGGATCCGGGCAGCCGGCTCTGAGAGCACGCAAGATGCTGTTTGCGCTTGTGTCCATAGTATTCGGACTCGTGCTGATCATCTTCCTGGATTCTTTCTTCACTTCATCGAATCCTTCGGGAGTGCTGAATTCCATACTTGCTCTGTATGAGCCTTCGGGAAGCTTCAATCTTGGATTTTCCTACATGACCGCGTACAGAGAAGTCACTGTCATGGCTGTGATATGCGCGCTGGGACTTTTTGCCGGATTTTTCGAAGAGACGGACCGCAAGTCCATCCTTCTTGCTTCCGTTATAGTCATCATCCTTGTGAACAACCTGGGATGCACATATCTTGAAAATGACGGAAGGGAAGCATTCTTCATGCTCTGCTCGCTCTTTGCAGGCATCGCCGTAAGGGAGCTTCTGCCCGCAAAGGCAACGGGAGATATCTTCAAGGCAAGTGCTGAGCTCTATGACAACGAGATCTCTTATCCCGATGAAGGTTATGTGCCTTCTGCCTTAAGAAATGCCTCGTCAGATGATATGGACGACTTTGACGATGAGGATGACGGATCTTTGGGCGAGGCCGGAAATGCGGATGATAAATCCGGTTCCGAAGCTGCAGAGGATGATTCACCGGCAGATGCACAAAAAGGCGGCTCAGAGGACAAAAAAGAAACTGCATCCGGAAAAGAAAACACATCCGTTTCAGATGCCGGACAGAGCGGCACTTCGGGACAGACCGGTGCTTCGGGGCAGAACGGTGCTTCGATGCAGGATAAAAAGGCTGACGACCGTACAGGCGCGAAGGAAGCAGATAATGCCCGCTCAGGCGCAGGTAATGCAGATGCCGCATCCGGTGCGGGCAAAGGTGATGATCCGGCTAAGGAATATGTTCCTTACCGCAAACCACAGCTCAGACCCGAATTCCGCAGGAGACCCGGTGCCTGGGCTCAGGAACTTGCTGCCAGAAAGAATGACAGCGTGGCGGGCGGCATAAAACTCGGTGCGATAGACAGACAGGAAGAAGATAAAGAGGCAGAAGCCGCTAAAGCAGATACAAATGCATCCGAACCGGAAAAGGAGATCGCTCCCAACGGCGCAGTTCTGCTGCACAATCCGATCCCTCATCCTGCGAGAAAGACCGAACACAAACCCATGGAATTCGATATCACGGTTCCGGATTCGAAAATGGATTATGACTTAAAGATCGCCGATGATGACGATTTTGACATTTAAAGGATTTTTTAATGGCTCAGAGAACTACCGACAATAACAGAAATACAAATAACCGTCCCTCTTCGCGTCAGCCGGGAAGCGGCAGACAGACCGGAAACGGCAGGCAGTCAGGCGGAGCAAGGTCATCGGGAAACGGTTCCGGAAGGAGCGCTTCAAGCCCCACCGCAAGGCCTGCGGAGAGACGGCAGACACAGGATGACGATCAGTCACGTGAAGTCATATATATAGTTGTGACCTTAGCCGTCGCACTTTTTCTTACGCTCTGTAATTTCGGACTCTGCGGAAAGTTTGGCTCCTCCGTCGCCCGGATATTTTTCGGGACCTTCGGATTCTGGAATTACATCGCGCCCCTGTTTTTTGCATTTATGATCGTAAGAGGGATCCTTCTTGACGGAAGGGACAGCATCTATCCGATAAGAGTCAGCGGTGCCGTCAGCATCTTCCTTATGTTCGGGGTGTTTGCAGATATTAAGTCCGGCGTCTCTGCGGGACTTGAAAAATATGATGTGGGAAGCCTCTACAGACTGTCCGGTGAGGGCAAGTGCGGAGGCGGTGTCCTTGCGGGAAGTATTTCCTATGCGCTCCTCAGAAATCTCGGCAAATTCGGCACTGTGCTCATATGCCTTCTGATCATCCTGCTCGGACTGTTTATGATAAACAGATCGTTTTTTGCGAAGCTCATCAGGGATTCATTCAGCGCGGCAAGGGACAGATCCGGCGAAGTGATAAGGAATTCGAGTGCAAGGGTACGTGAAAGAGCAAGGATCTCCGAAAAAGAGGAGACTCTTTACCTTCCCCTTTCCGATGAGGAGCCGGTCGCTGAGGAAACTCAGGATGCGCCTGCCGCCGCAAAAGAGGCACTTACCGTTACAGAGAAGATGAAGAGTGCCCGTGCTCCCGAGAAAAAGCCCGCTCTTTCAAGCGTCTCGGCAGGACTTGAGAACTGGAAGAACAACGCAAGAAAGAGATCGGAAGAGGACAAGCTGAGGAAGCAGGAAGAGAAGAAGGTCCGTTCCGAAACCGAGGATGCAAGAGATATCCTTAAGGCAGAGAAGATCAAAGAACACGGCAGGAACTTTGAAGTAAAGCACACCGGCGAAATGCACGAGATGAGCTACAGGGAGGATTTGTATTATCCCGAAGAAGAGCCGGCAGAGGATAATGTTTCAGGCACCTGGTACGATCCCTCCAGAAGGCCGGGCGGCAATACCGCTGAAATGCCCAATGAGCCTGAGGAAGAATTCCTTCCCGATGAGACTGAGACTGCAGGTGATAATGATGATGAACCTGAATTCGAGAGGGTATTTGAAGGATCGGATCATAAGATAAAGTTCGGAAATGCACCTGACGTTGAGGAAGAGATCCCCGAAGCTGAAGATATCGCAAAGCCTGAGGAAAGCATCCGCGTTAAGGAACCTGTTAAGAAAGCAGATACCGTAAGGTCTTCCGCGGCGCCCGCTTCACCTACATCTGCAGCAACACCCGCCGCACCCGCAGCCTCCGTCAGGCAGACGCCTCCCAAGAAGGCCGCAGGAAAGTTTGTTTATAAGCCGCCTTCAACCGATCTTCTCAAGAAGAGCGGTACCAAACAGCAGGATGCCATAAACGAGATCAGAAATGTCCAGACCAAACTGATCGAGACCCTTTCATCATTCGGCATCGATGCCAAGATGGGTGAGTATTCCCAGGGACCTACGGTCACAAGGTATGAGTTCACCGTAAGCCAGGGAACCAAGCTTTCGAGGATCGTCGGTCTTTCCGATGAGATCAAGATGGCGCTTGCCGCCACAGACATAAGGATCGAAGCTCCCATCCCGGGAAAGAGCGCCATAGGAATAGAGGTTCCGAATTCATCGGCGACTCCCGTATTTTTCGGAGATCTCATCACTTCCCAGGAATACAGGAAATCCCAGGATCCGCTTTCTTTTTCGGTCGGAAAAGATATCGAGGGAAAAGCAGTGGTCGCAAATATCGCAAAGTTCCCTCATGTGCTCATAGCGGGCACTACAGGTTCGGGAAAATCGGTATGTATCAATACTCTTATCCTGAGCCTTTTGTATAAATCATCACCCGAGGATGTGCAGCTGATACTGGTGGATCCCAAGGTGGTGGAACTCAAGGTATATAACAAGATCCCTCATCTGCCCTTTGATGTGGTCACCAAACCCAAGGCGGCTTCCGAGATGCTCAAATGGTCCGTCGAGGAGATGGAGAGACGATACAGGCTGTTCGCCGACAGAGGTGTCAGGGATATAGAAGGATACAATACCTATGTCCGTGAAGTTAACGCGGGAGAAAGAGAACCTGCGGAGATCGATGAAAGAAGAGAGAGCGATTCGCTCGCACCGGCACTCAGAAAGCTTCCCCGCATAGTCATCATCATCGATGAGCTTGCAGACCTTATGATGGTAGCCGCCAAGGAAGTGGAAGAGTCCATATGCCGTCTGGCACAGCTGGCAAGAGCCGCGGGAATGCATCTGGTCGTTGCGACCCAGCGTCCTTCCGTAGATGTCATCACAGGACTCATCAAGGCGAATATGCCCAGCCGTATAGCATTTGCGGTATCCAGCGGAGTCGACTCAAGGACCATTCTGGATCAGGTTGGTGCAGAGAAGCTCCTCGGAAAAGGGGACATGCTCTTTTATCCCCAGGGACGCATGAAGCCTGACAGACTTCAGGGTGCCTTCGTCTCCGATGAGGAGGTTGGAAAGGTTACCGGATATCTGAGAGCCGTAGCAAACGATCCTTCCTTCAGGAATCCCCTTGCGGATGCAGACGGTATCGAGGATCTTAAAAAGAGGATAAAGGACATCGAAGCCGGTGTTGATCCTTCGCCCCAGAGTTCATCCTCTTCACAGTCATCGGGAGGAGCACCCTCCGTTTTCGGTGACGACCTGTTTGAAGAGGCAGGAAGATATATAATCAGGAGCGGTAAAGCCTCTATCGGATATCTGCAGAGAGTCCTCAAGATAGGATTCAACCGTGCAGCAAGGATCATGGATTATCTGGCGGAATACGGCGTCGTGGGTCCCGAGCAGGGAACAAAGCCCAGGGAGATACTCATGACAGAAGAGATGTTTACCGCAATGATAGCGCAGAAGACGGGTTCCGAAGAGGAATAAGATATATATTTACAGGTGGAAACGAAGATGAAAACAGATATTGAAATCGCCCAGAGTTGTGAAATGCTCCCCATTACCGAGGTAGCAAAAAATGTGGGTCTCGATCCCGATGATCTTGACCTCTACGGAAAGTACAAGGCAAAGCTTTCCGATGAGTGCCTTAAAAAGATAAAGGATAACAAAAACGGCAAGCTGATACTTGTTACCGCCATAAACCCCACACCCGCAGGAGAAGGAAAGACTACCGTCACCGTAGGACTGGGAGAGAGCTTTGCGGCCCTCGGCAAAAAAGCGATCATAGCTTTGAGAGAGCCCTCACTCGGACCCTGCTTCGGAATAAAGGGCGGAGCCGCAGGAGGCGGAATGGCACAGGTTGTTCCCATGGAGGATCTTAACCTTCATTTCACCGGAGATTTCCATGCCATCACCTCTGCAAACAATCTCCTTGCCGCACTCCTGGACAATCACATCCAGCAGGGAAACGAAAAGCGCATCGATACCAGAAGCGTTGTCTGGAAGAGATGTATGGATATGAACGACAGGAGCCTCAGGAATATTGTAGTAGGTCTCGGTTCCAAATCTGACGGTTTTGTGAGGGAGGACCACTTCGTCATCACCGTTGCGAGTGAGATAATGGCTGTTCTCTGCCTTGCGGACGATCTTGCAGATCTCAAGAAGAGGCTGGCCCGCATAATCGTTGCTTACGATCTTGACGGAAACCCTGTCACAGCAGGGGATATTCAGGCAGTCGGAGCTATGACCGCACTCCTTAAGGACGCCATCAGACCCAATCTGATCCAGACTCTCGAGCATACACCCGCTATCGTCCACGGCGGACCTTTTGCAAATATCGCTCACGGATGCAACTCCGTTATAGCTACCAGGACCGCTCTTAAGCTTGCTGACTACTGCATCACCGAGGCAGGCTTCGGCGCAGATCTCGGTGCAGAAAAGTTCTTCGATATCAAGTGCAGACAGGCAGGACTCAAGCCCGATGCGGTTGTTCTCGTTGCTACCGTAAGAGCACTCAAATATAACGGCGGCATTCCCAAGGACCGTCTGTCCGAGGAGAACCTCGATGCGTTAAAGGCAGGTATCTGCAATCTCGGAAAACATATCGAGAATATCCAGTCCTACGGACTGCCCGTTGTCGTCGCACTCAATGCATTTTCATCCGATACGGATGCAGAGGTTGCCTTCGTCAGGGAATACTGCGCTGAAAAGGGCTGCAGGGTCTCCGTTGCAAGAGTCTGGGAGAAGGGCTCCGAAGGCGGACTCGAGCTTGCACAGCTTATCATCGATGCTGCCGAGAACGGAGAGAACAGATTTGAATTTGCTTATCCCGACGATATGCCCATCGCATCAAAGATCGAAACCGTCGCTAAGAAGATCTACGGTGCGGATTCGGTTGATATCGCACCTGCTGCGATGAAGCAGATAAAGAAGATAGAAGAGATGGGATTCGGAAATCTTCCCGTATGTATGGCAAAGACACAGTATTCGCTCTCCGACGATCCCGCGCTTCTCGGAAGACCTTCGGGATTCAAGGTCAGTGTCAGGGAGGTATATGTGAGCGCCGGCGCCGGATTTGTCGTTGCTCTCACCGGAAGCATCATGACTATGCCCGGACTTTCCAAATCACCTGCCGCTTACAGGATCGATGTTGATGAAGACGGCAAGATCACAGGACTTTTCTAAAGAGGTATAAAATGGCTAATATAATCGACGGAAAAAAGATATCCCAGGCTGTTAAGGATGAAGTAAAGGCTAAGTGCGCTGAGCTTGCATCACAGGGAATAACCGCAACCCTCGCAGTCATACTCGTTGGTGAGGATCCCGCTTCACAGGTATATGTAAATAACAAGAAAAAAGCCTGCGAATACTGCGGAATAAGATCCCTCTCATATGAGCTTCCCGCAGATACTGCTGAAGATGCCCTTATAGAACTGATAGAAGAGCTCAATGCAAGAAGCGATGTAAACGGTATTCTTGTCCAGCTCCCTCTTCCTGACGGCATCAATGAGGACAGGGTGCTTGATACCATCTCTCCCGACAAGGATGTGGACGGTTTCCATCCCGTAAACGTAGGAAAACTCTCCATAGGCAAAAAGGGCTTTGTAAGCTGCACACCCGCCGGTGTCATACAGCTCCTTAAGAGATCCGGTATCGAGATCTCGGGGAAGGAATGCGTTGTCATCGGAAGGAGCAATATCGTAGGCAAGCCCATGTCGATGCTGCTTCTTAAGGAGAACGGAACCGTTACCGTTGCCCATTCAAGAACTGCGAACCTTAAGGAAGTCACAAAGCGTGCAGATATCCTTGTGGTCGCCATAGGAAAGCCCAAATTTATCGATGCTTCATATATCAAGGACGGAGCCGTGGTCATCGATGTCGGCATCCACCGCGGTGAGGACGGCAAGCTTTGCGGAGATGTAGATTTTGACAGTGCAAGTCAGGTCGCATCCTACATCACTCCCGTGCCCGGCGGCGTAGGCCCCATGACCATTGCAATGCTCATGTACAATTGTCTTTCATCAGTGATCTGAACAGGGTGAAAATATGAAATGTGAATACTGCGGATCCGAGATCCCGGAAGGTTCACTGTATTGCGCAAAATGCGGTAAGGATGTTCACATCGTACCGGACTTTAAGGAATTTGCCGAAAGAAAAGCCGAAAATACGGTCAAAAATCTGTTGAATGATTTTGACGATGAAGAGGCTGACTTCGGAAGATCTCCCGAGGGCGCAAACGATGATACCCCTCTGAGAAGCACGGAAGTAATGCAGAAAAAAAGGCCCGGAACCTGGTGGATCAGGTTTTCACTGCTGGCTGCGGCGGTGGTCCTCCTCGCATCGGTTTCACTGGGCTTCATAAACAGGTCAAGCCGCACGGATTTCCTGCTTGAAACAGCGCAGGAGGCCGCAAGGGTCGGTAACATATCCAAGGCGGAGGCGATACTTGAAAGTATCAGGCCGGGGAACAGCGAAGACATAAATGCGCTCATATTCCTTGCAAGGCTTTATAAGGATGAGGGCAACATGGTCAAATACGAAAACCTTCTTTTGTCCATGATAAATCTGTCATTTGCAACCTCCGAGCAGAATGCCACCGCTTACGAGATGCTGCTTGCGATCTATCTCGAAGCGGAAGATTATGTATCCATGGCCGATATACTCCTTACCTGCAACAATGTGGAGATAAGGGACAAGTATGTTGAGTACTGTATCATGAATCCCGAGTTCAGCCTTGAACCGGGATATTACGGAACTGATCAGATACTTAAGATAACGGTTCCGGGAACGGCCGGGATATTCTACACGGTGGACGGTTCGGAGCCGGATGAAGGATCTTTTGAGTATCAGCTTCCTCTGCTCCTTACAAAGGGCGAATACCATATCAAGGTCAGGACAGTCAACTCCTACGGAATATGGAGTCCCGTTGCCGAAGCAAACTACGTGATCGAGAGCGAAGAACTCTATGAGACGATCGAACCCTCGGAGGAAACGGAGCCCGAGATCCTGCCCGATGATCATTCAATCTTTGATATGGGGAACAATCTCTATCTTGTTGACGGCGTACCGTGCGTTGTTGATGCAAACGGACTGTTCGTCCAGCTGGGGGCTGATATAGACGGAGTGCCTTACATCTACAATGTCTACGGAGAACTCGTTCCTCTCGATCTTGACGGAATACCCGGGCTGAGGGAATTCTATGAAGAACACCTTTCACCGGGAGTGACGGAAGGCATACAGGAGGATGCAGGCAGTGGGGAGCAAGGTGATGCGCCTGCAACAGAAAGAGCGGAAGATACAGCTGAAATAAGCGATACCGAAGAAGGTATTGACGAATAATTTTATTGCGGAAAGGGAAAGAAAATGTACAAGATCTTAAGTAAGACCTATCTGACGGACAACATTATCAGAATGGAGGTAGAGGCTAAGAGAACTGCGGACAGATGCCTTCCCGGTCAGTTTGTCATAGTCAGGGGATCGGAGGACGGAGAGAGGATCCCTCTGACCATCTGCGATTATGACCGCGAAAAGGGCACCATCGTTCTCGTATTCCAGACAGTCGGTGCATCTACCACACAGATGGCCGATCTGAAGGAAGGGGACAGCTTCACGGATATCGTGGGGCCTCTCGGAAAGCCTTCAGAGCTTACGGAGATGAGCATTGATGATCTTAAGAAAGAGAAGATCATATTCATAGCAGGCGGTGTAGGAACCGCTCCCGTATATCCCCAGCTTAAGTGGCTGAAGGAGCAGGGTGTACCCTGTGATGTCATCATCGGAGCCAGAAACAAAGATCTTGTCATTCTTGAGGACGATTTCAAATCCGTTGCCGAGAACGTCTATATCACCACAGATGACGGTTCATACGGAAGAAGCGGAAATGTATGCGTATGTCTTCAGGCTCTCATCGATGAGGGCAAGAAATATGACAGATGCGTCGCCATCGGTCCCCTTATCATGATGAAATTCGCTGTCCAGCTCACCAAGAAGCTGAACATCCCCACCATCGTTTCGATGAATCCCATCATGGTGGACGGAACCGGAATGTGCGGCGCCTGCCGTGTTCATGTCGGCGATGAGATCAAGTTCGCCTGCATCGACGGTCCCGAATTTGACGGATGGCTCGTTGATTTCGACGAGTCAATGAGACGTCAGACCATGTATAAGACCGAAGAGGGCAGAAAACTGCTCGAGCTGCAGGAGGGCGCAACCCATCACGGCGGATGCGGCCACTGCTGATCACAGCCGGTCTTTTAACCTGTATAAAACTTATTATAAGGAGATAGGATAAATGGAAGTCGATGTAATGAAGAAAGTACCGGTAAGAGAGCAGGAGCCTCTTGTAAGAGCCGGAAATTTTGAAGAAGTCTGCTATGGATACAATCTTGAAGAGGCTATGGCCGAGGCTTCAAGATGCCTTAACTGCAAGAATGCACAGTGTATGAAGGGATGCCCCGTATCCATTGATATCCCCGGATTCATCGAGCAGATCAAGCTCGGAAATATTGAAGAAGCATATCACATCATCTCTAAGAGCTCAGCACTTCCCGCTGTCTGCGGAAGAGTATGTCCCCAGGAGACACAGTGCGAAGGCAAGTGTATCAGGGGTATCAAGGGCGAAGCCGTATCCATCGGAAAGCTCGAGAGATTTGTTGCCGACTATGCTATGGAGCACGGCCTTACACCCAAGAAGGAAGCTCCCGACAACGGCATCAAGGTAGCCGTCATCGGTTCCGGCCCCAGCGGACTTACCTGCGCGGGAGATCTTGCAAAGCTCGGATATGATGTCACCATCTTTGAGGCACTTCACCAGGCGGGAGGAGTTCTGGTATACGGTATTCCCGAATTCAGACTTCCCAAGGAGAGAGTCGTTGCCAAAGAGATCGAGAATGTCAAGGCACTCGGCGTTAAGATCGAGACCAATGTTGTGGTCGGACGCAGCGTGACCATCGACGATCTTCTTGAGAAGGAAGGCTTCAGAGCCGTATTTATCGGTTCCGGTGCCGGACTTCCCAGATTTATGAACATTCCCGGAGAGACTCTCAACGGAGTATTCTCTGCTAACGAGTATCTTACCCGCAGCAATCTCATGAAGTCCTTCAGGGAAGAGTCACCCACTCCCATCATGAAGAGCAGGAAGGTCGCTGTCGTAGGCGGCGGAAACGTTGCTATGGATGCCGCAAGAACCGCACTCAGACTCGGCGCTGAGGTTCATATCGTATACAGACGCGGTGAGGAAGAGCTCCCCGCAAGAGTTGAGGAAGTACATCATGCAAAAGAGGAGGGCATTATCTTTGATCTCCTCACCAATCCCGTAGAGATCCTCGGAGACGAAAAGGGATGGGTAAAGGGCATCAGATGCGTCAGGATGGAACTCGGTGAGCCCGATGAATCCGGAAGAAGAAGCCCTCAGCCTGTTGCAGGCTCTGAATTTGACATCGATGTCGATACCGTCATCATGTCCCTCGGAACCTCACCCAATCCTCTTATCTCAATGACCACCAAGGGACTTGAAGTCAATAAGAGAAAGTGTATCGTTGCCGAAGAGAATACCGGAAAGACCACCAGAGAAGGCGTTTATGCCGGAGGTGATGCAGTTACCGGCGCAGCTACCGTTATCCTTGCAATGGGTGCCGGCAAAGAAGCAGCAAAGGCTATCGATGAATTCATAAAGGGCTGATATATGTCTGATAATGAGACCTTGCAGGATGATATCACCCCCGCGGGTGCTCCGTATGTAAAAAATGCCGATAGAGCCACCGATTACAGGTCAACAGGACTCCTGCTGACCGTATTCGGCGGAGCCGGCATCATATTTGTCATCCTGACGTTTCTGGGTGTTATACCCGGATTTTTCGGAAATCCATATCTGACCTACGGAGTGCTGTTTGCCATATTTGTGCTTTTTTTCGTAATGGGCATCATATCCGTAAGGAGTGCGGGGATATTTGAGAAAAGATCGAAGTCCGACAATTCCCTCGAACTTCGCATACTTGATTATGTCAGCAGTGAGCTTACACCCGAAGGACTCGACAGAGAATCGGATGTAAGAGAAGGCGACGGTCCCGAGGTGATGTTTTTCAAGAGGACCGAGTGTCTTAAGACCCTTATCGTAAATAAGTTCATCAACATCGATCCCGAATTTCTCGATAATCTGATCGATGAGAAGCTTTATGACCTTATCTACGGCGAAAAAGATCTTACGGAGCAGGGATGAATATAACTGTCATCTGTGTCGGCAAGATAAAAGAGAAATTTTACAGAGATGCGGTCTCTGAGTATTCAAAGAGACTTTCGGGTTATTGCACTTTTAAAGTGATCGAAGTTGCCGATGAAGCGGACCAGCTTTCGGGAGCTTCCGAAGGTGCGGCGATAGCCAGAGAGGGCGAGAGGATACTTAAGCAGATAAGACCCGGAATGCATGTCATTACTCTTGAGATAAAGGGCAAAAAGACCGATTCTGTCGGTTTTTCCGAGATGCTGTCCGGACTTTTTGTATCCGGGAAAAGCGATATAGCTTTTGTTATCGGCGGATCCTGCGGTCTTTCTTCCGCGGTTTCCGAAAGAGCCGATCAAAAGCTCAGTTTTTCGGATATGACTTTTCCCCACCAGCTCATGAGAGTGATCTTATCCGAACAGCTCTATCGCGCGTTCAGGATCATGCATGGGGAACCGTATCACAAATGACCATTTTTCAGACTGTTAAGGGATGCTCTTTATGAGAAAAAAAGAACTGGCTCTTCTGGTCATAGATAAGCTCAAAAAAGAATATCCTGACTCTGTGTGCACTCTGGACACAGCAAGTGCCTGGCAGCTCCTTGTGAGCGTAAGGCTTGCCGCACAGTGCACCGACAAAAGAGTAAATGAGACCGTTCCTGCTCTTTTTAAAAAGTTTGACTCCCCCGCAAAGCTTGCTGCGGCCGATGTCTCTGAGATAGAGGAGATCGTCCGTCCCTGCGGGTTATACAAGACAAAGGCCAGGGATATTAAGCTCTGCATGAAAAAGCTCTGCGAGGATTTTGACGGAGTTGTTCCTGATACCATGGAGGAGCTCCTGACACTGCCGGGAGTCGGGAGGAAAAGTGCCAATCTGATCCTCGGTGATATATTCGGCAGAGAATCATATGTATGTGATACGCATTGCATCAGACTTTCCGGAAGGATAGGTTTATCCGACGGATCGAAGGATCCTTATCAGGTTGAGATGCAGCTGAGGAAGATTGTTCCTCCGGAGGAATCGGGAGGGCTCTGCCACAGGCTCGTAGACCACGGAAGAGCTGTATGCAAAGCCGGAAGACCGATGTGCGATTCCTGCGTTCTTTCGGATATCTGCAAAAAGAAAAATGTTTAAATGCGAAAGGAGATCTTTGTATGAGAATGGTGGACATTATTATCTCAAAAAGGAACGGAAATGAGCTCACCGATGAAGAGATCTCTTTTTTTGTGAACGGATATACAAAGGGTGAGATCCCGGATTATCAGGTATCTGCCCTTATGATGGCTATATATTTTAACGGTATGAACGAAAGGGAGACCCTTACCCTTACAAGGGTGATGGCGGATTCCGGAGATCATCTGGATCTGTCCGCCATAGAAGGCATCAAGGTTGACAAGCACTCAACCGGAGGCGTCGGTGACAAGACTTCGCTTGCGCTTACTCCCATAGTGGCAGCCTGCGGTGTTCCCATCGCCAAGATGAGCGGAAGAGGACTCGGACATACCGGCGGGACTATTGACAAGCTTGAAAGCTTTAACGGCTTCAATGTGTCCATCACAACGGACAGATTCATAGATAACGTAAATAAGATCGGAGTCTCAATAATGGGACAGACCGCGGACCTTGCACCCGCAGACAAAAAGCTCTATGCGCTGAGGGATGTTACGGGAACCGTGGAGAATATGTCTCTTATCGCAAGCTCCATCATGAGCAAGAAGCTCGCTGCCGGCGCAGATGCCATAGTCCTCGATGTGAAGACCGGAAGCGGTGCTTTCATGAAGACTCTTGAAGATTCGAGAGCCCTTGCGGAGGAAATGGTAAGGATCGGTAACGGTGCCGGAAGAAAGACCGTCGCAGTCATCAGCGATATGGACCAGCCTCTCGGAAATGCCGTGGGCAATGCGATAGAGGTCCGTGAGGCCATAGATACCCTCAGGGGGGCGGGGCCTGAAGATTTCACCGCTCTTGTCTATAAACTCGCATCTCTTATGATCGTTCTCGGAGGAAAGGCAAAAGACGAAGAGGAAGCTCTCGGTATGGTGAAGGATGTGGTCCGCAGCGGCAGAGCGCTTGAGAAACTTGCGGATTTCGTAGCGGCGCAGGGCGGAGATTCCGATCAGGTCTATTATCCCGACAGACTTGTCGTATCGGATAAGTCAGTCACCGTAAAGGCAGGTTCGGACGGATATGTTGAGAAGATAATCTGTGATGAGGTCGGAGTTTCCTGCATGATGCTCGGAGGCGGAAGAGCATCCAAGGAAGATGCCATTGATCTGAGTGTGGGGATACGTCTCCTGAAAAAAAGAGGGGATGAGGTCAGAAAGGGTGACGATCTTGCGGTCATCTACTACAATGATGAGACACGTTTCGGGGAGTCATGCGAAAAACTCAGGAATGCCTATATGATCTCTGATGTCAGGCCTTCCGATTCGCCCCTCATAAAAGAAATAATCAAATAAGGATCCCGGTATGGAAGAAATCTCACTTAAAGCGGAGCTTACAGACGAAGAGATGAGAAGCATCTTCGGAATGAGGGATGCGTATATCAAAAAAGTAGAATCTTCGATGAATGTCAGAGTCGTATCCAGAAACGGCTTTCTGATCGTAACAGGTAATGAGGAAAATGCCGCAAAGGCAATGTCGGTGATAATGGATCTTAAAAAATTTTCGGGACAGGGAAATGAAATAGAGGAACAGAGCGTCAATTATGCCATCGATATGGCTGATGAGGACCGCGAAGGTGCCCTCGGCGATGCCGCCGGGGATATAATCTGCCATACCGTTCAGGGAAAGCCCGTAAGACCCAAGACACTCGGCCAGAAAGCCTATGTTGATGCCATTAAGGGAAAGCTTATTACCTTCGGAGTGGGTCCTGCCGGAACGGGCAAGACTTATCTTGCCATGGCCATGGCGGTCACCGCTTTCAAAAATGAAGATGTTTCAAGGATCATCCTTACGAGACCCGCGATTGAAGCGGGAGAGAAACTGGGCTTTTTGCCCGGAGATCTTCAGAGCAAGGTGGATCCCTATTTAAGACCCCTTTATGATGCGCTCTTCCAGATAATGGGACCGGAGAAATTCGCCCTCAATATGGAAAAGGGTCTTATCGAAGTGGCACCCCTTGCGTATATGAGAGGCCGTACTCTGGATAATGCCTTCATCATCCTCGATGAAGCGCAGAATACCACGCCGGCACAGATGAAGATGTTCCTGACCAGGATCGGTTTCGGTTCAAAAGTCGTTATCACGGGAGATGCTACCCAGAAGGATCTTTCTCCCGGTACGGTATCGGGCCTTGATGTTGCGACGAGAGTCCTTAAGGGAATGGATGAGATAGCATTCTGTTATCTTACAGGCAAGGACGTTGTCAGACATCCTCTCGTACAGAAGATCGTTAAGAGATATGAAGATTACGAAAACAAGCGCAGAAACGACAAAAAGAGCAGGTAAGACTGATGACTTTTTTTATCGAAAATGAAAATGATACGGATTTTGGTTTCGATGAATCCGAACTGATAAAGGCTGTATGCCTTAAGGCCTTTTCCTCGGAAGGGGCACCTGTGGATTCATCAAGCGTAAATGTCCTCATTACGGATTCAGAGACCGTAAGGGAAATGAACAGCGGATTCAGGGGTATCGATTCCACCACGGATGTTCTTTCTTTTCCGAACCTTGATTTTGAGACCCCTTCGGATTTTGACATTCCGGATGAAAGAAAAGCCGATTATACAGATCCCGAAACGGGTGAGCTGCTGATGGGGGACATAATCTTAAATGCGGACAGAGTCTTTTCACAGGCTGAGGAGTACGGACATTCCGTAAAAAGAGAGCTCGCTTTCCTGACGGCTCACAGCTGCCTTCATCTCTGCGGATACGATCATATGACTCCGGAAGAAGAAAAGGTCATGATCTCTAAACAGGAAGCCATTCTTAACGAATTGGGAATCACCAGGGGTAACTGATGAAGAATTATATATACAGAAAAAAAACAGAATCCATCGCTCTTCTGATCTCACTGTTTTCCGTATTTTTTTACAGGATGTTCCTGAGCGATACCGGAATGGGGTATGCCGCTCCGGCATATCTTGTCTGTGCGTTTTTATGGATGCTGCTTGGAGAAGGTCTCTCCGAGATCGTTTCCAAGATGATAAGGGCAAGGCTTGCCAAGGGACAGAAGACCAATGCACTTAACATAGTCTCTGTCATGATGATGAACCAGTTCCTAGGAGGAGTGATCGGTTCCGTGCTCTGCGGATTTATGACCTTTTACCTTATGCAGGGGCCCTTCGGACTTCCCAAGGGAAGGTTTCTCGGCTTTTACTTAAGCGTCTTCTTCTTTTTCAGGATGATAAACGAATATCTTACGGGATATGCCCTTTCTTCATCCGGAGAAAAGGCAGTCTGCATCGCCTCCGTATCAAGACAGCTCTTCAGGATAGTGCTCGGTTTCATTCTGATGTCCAAAATGGCCGCTAAGGGCGAGACCGCAGGACATCTTCTGATGGATGCCGATATGAAATACATCTATTCCGCATATGGTCTGTTCATTGGATTTTGCATAGCGGAGTTTCTGGTATTTGCATTTTTATTTATAGTAAGGCTGGGGCTTAAGCTAAAGTCTAACGGCAATTACGAATCCTTTGCCAACAAGGATCATGCTCCCGAGATCTTCCTGAACATCTGGAAGAAGAGACTGGGAGAGATCGTTCACGGATTATCATTTAGCCTTTTCCTCATTGCATGGATATGCACGGTATCCGATCCCGTCAGCATAGGAATAGCATTCAGCGCAATATTCATTCCCTTTGCCATTGCGAGCGGGTTTGCAGTGCTCTTCGGAACCGCTTCGACAGCTAACTGGGCGCAGAGCGTCAGAAAAAATGAAAAGGGTAACGCAAGGGCATATTATGACTTCGGAACCCATATCGCCATCATCGCAGCGGTTTTTGTCACCTCGTTTTTTGCATCGGTTTCTAAGCCTTTCCTCAGGACCGTCGTTCCCGAGCATGTTTCGGAAGTTACCACGGCTCTGATCCTCACCGCAGTCGCTTCTGTATTTTATGCGGTGGCTCTTTTTACGGACAGGATCTGTGCCATGAGGGATGACCGTATCAGCAGGATGATCGCCGATGCCGTAGCCGCGCTTTTTGCTTTTCTGAGTGTAAGGATAACCGCGGGCTCCGATAAAGGCGTGTATTTTACCCTTACGGTCTCCGTTATCGTCTATTGCCTGGCATCGATGATCGTATGGTGCGTCATCGCATATTTCAGGCTGAGCATGTTCTTCGATCCCCTCAGGAATATACTGATACCCGTAGTATCCGGTGCCGTTACCGCCATAATACTTCTCATCATGACCAACGCTGCGGCGCCTCATCTCGGGAATCTCTTCACCATACTGATCTGTATCCCCATAGGTCTTATCATCTATCATTCGGTGCTCCTTCTTCTGAGAAACTATACGGAGCAGGAATTAAAGCTCATGCCTTTGGGCGGCGCTCTTTACAGCCTCGGACAGATACTCAAGGTGATGTGATATGAAGCTTGCTGTTATAGGATGCGGAATGTCGGGAATGGCTGCCGTGATATCGGCGGTCACAAACGGCGCAGATCCCCGCAGCATAACCATATATGAATCTTTAGGCAGGGCGGGAAGAAAGATCCTTGCCACAGGAAATGGAAGATGCAATCTCGGAAACGAGTTTACGGATAAGAACTGTTTTTACGTCTCCAAGGAAGGCGGAGATGAGTTTTTGTCCGGGATTCTTTCTTCTTACAATGTTCAGGATCTAAAAGAGTTCTATTCTTCGCTGGGCATCATCACTGTTTCAAAAAACGGATATCTCTATCCCAGGTCCCTTCAGGCAGGTGCGGTTCTTTCCGCACTTCTGGACAGGGTTGTTTCTTACGGCATAAGGATAGAGTATGAAAAGACAGTTCAGAGCATAACCCCGGACAGGGATTCTTTTATCGTAAAGACAGGTGCCGCAGAAGAGAGATACGATCTTGTTATAGTTTCTTCCGGATTCGGGTCCGGCGGTTTCGATGTTCCCTCACCTCACCTTGCGGAGCTGTTTAAGGAACAACATATCAGCTTCAGAAAGCCGCTTCCCGCACTCTGTCCGCTGAAGGTCAGAGAGGATATCAAAAAACTGGCGGGAGTCAGGGCTGCCGGAAGGGTGAGCGTATTTGTAAACGGAAACAGTCAGGGAAGCGATGAAGGCGAGATCCAGTTTACAAAAGATAATGTATCCGGAATACCCGTTTTTCAGATATCAAGGACAGCTTCGATCGCTCTTTCCGAGGGCAGAGAGGTAAAGCTGGTCCTTAACATGATGCCGGAAGTGAATTCTTATGAGCTGAAGGGTATCCTGTCATCCGTTACCGGATGCGATCCCGGAAAGAGCATACTTTCCGCCATGTGCGGATTTTTGAATAAAGCACTTTCAGCTTATATTCTGAGCAGATGCGCTATAGCTCCGGAAACGCCCTGCGGCTCTTTAAAGGGCAGGGATAAAGATGCCATTCTGCGTAACATAACGGAACTTGGATTTACCGTAAAAGCTTCGGAGGATAAGAACAGGGCACAGACCATGGCAGGCGGCGTCGCACCCTCAGAGCTTGATATGTGCGAGCTTAAAAAGATACCGGGAATGTTTGTGACCGGAGAACTCATAGATGCCGACGGAAAGTGCGGCGGCTACAATCTCTACCTTGCCTGGGCAACGGGACTTATGGCCGGCAAAAAGGCTGCGGGATATTATAAAAAATGATACGTATAGACCAGATAAAGATAAGACCGCTCACTGAAGAGGGGCTGCTTAAAAAAGCAGCTTCTCTGCTTAAGGTAAGACCGGGGGATATTAGTTTTGTCAGGATCCTCAGACGCTCCGTGGATGCAAGGAAGAAGCCTGATGTCGTTTATACCTGCAGTATATTGATTTCGGCTCACGATGAAGATAAGATCCTTAAAAGGGTTTCCGGCGCTTCAAATATAAGCCGCTACGAGCCCGTGACATACAGTTTTCCCATAGAGGGAAAAGAAGAGCTTAAGGAAAGACCCCTTATTGTCGGCATGGGACCTGCGGGTCTTTTTTGTGCATATGAGCTTGCAAAATACGGATACAGGCCTCTTGTCATAGAGCGCGGAAAGTGCGCAGAGGAAAGAAGAGAGGATGTAAAGAGATTCTGGGAAACCGGAGTCCTTGATAAAGAGTCCAATGTTCAGTTCGGCGAAGGCGGCGCGGGTACTTTTTCGGACGGAAAATTAAATACCACCGTAAAGGATAAAAACGGCCGTGTTACGGAAGTCCTTACGATATTTGCAGAAAACGGGGCACCGGGAGAGATACTCTATGATGCCCATCCCCATCTGGGAACTGACATACTTCCTGATATTGTCTCAAATATCCGCGAGAAGATAAAAGAAAACGGCGGAGAGGTCAGGTTTGAGACAAGGCTTGCAGGGATCGATGTAAGAGACGGACGCGTTGTATCGGTCATACTTGAAAGCCCGGAAGGAACAGAGACCGTACCTGTCACCGCGGTCATCCTTGCTACGGGACATTCGGCAAGGGATACATACGAAATGCTCTATGATGCGGGGCTTAAGATGGAACCCAAGCCTTTTGCCGCAGGGTTCAGAGTCCAGCACCCCCAGTCCTTTATAAACATTTCCCAGTACGGATCCGATGAAGCCGCAAAGGAATTTGGTGCATCCCCCTATAAGCTTACGGCTAATTTCGGGGACAGAGGAGTCTTTTCCTTCTGCATGTGTCCCGGCGGCTATGTGGTCAACTCTTCATCAGAGCCGGGGGAGACGGTCGTTAACGGTATGAGCTACAGCGGAAGAGATTCCGAAAATGCCAACTCTGCCATAGTCGTATCCATCCCTGTTTCCGAATACGGATCGGACCATCCTCTTGCGGGGATCGAATATCAGAGAAAGCTTGAGAGAAGAGCTTATGAACTTGCGGGAGGCCGCATCCCGGCCCAGAGATATTCGGATTTCAAAAAGGCTGTGACGGGGATAGGTGCATACAGCGAGGGCGATGCAGACAATCGGAACGGATCGGGTGATGTCGGCTATAGTGACTCCCCTCAGGAGATGATACGTCCCGTATTTAAGGGTGATTATGAATGGTGCGATCTTTCAGGGATATTTGACGGGGATATAAACAGGCTCTTTATAGACGGAATGGATCATTTCGGAAAGGTCATAAAGGGCTTTGACAGGCCGGATGCCATTATGGCAGGCGTTGAATCAAGGACCAGTTCTCCCGTTAGGATCCCGAGGGATGAGAATATGGAGTCAGGCATTTCAGGCATCATCCCCGCGGGCGAGGGAGCGGGATATGCGGGGGGAATAACCTCCGCCGCCGTCGATGGGCTGAGAGCCGCAGAGGCTGTAGCCCGCAGATATGCGCCTTTTCGCTGATTTGACTATTTAACGGCACTGATTTATATTAGGTTAGATGCTTAAAATTTCGATAAAGGCTGGTCAGAAAATGAGTTCTTTGAGAGATGATTTTAAAAATAAAAAAAGGATCGTAGTCAAGATCGGATCATCGTCCATCAACCACCCCGAGAGCGGCGGAATGGATTTTTCCAGGATCGAGCTTCTTGTAAGACAGCTCTGTGACATACACAATTCCGGCAAGGATGTGGCTCTCGTATCATCGGGTGCCATTGCCGCCGGCAAATATGCCATAGGCTACGGAAGGGACAGATCCGTATCCCATGAACTTACCCTTCCCCAGAAGCAGGCATGTGCCGCTATCGGACAGGGAAGGCTCATGAACATATATGAGAAGTTTTTCTCCGAATATAACCAGCTTCCCGCTCAGGTCCTCATGACCAAGGATACCATCCTCAATGATACCAACCGCGAGAATGCGACAAATACCTTCAGGGCACTTCTCGATATGGGCGTGATCCCTATAGTAAACGAAAATGATACCATAGCAACTCATGAGATCGAGATCGGAGACAACGATACTCTTTCCGCAATGGTTGCTTCCATGATAGATGCGGATCTCCTCATTCTTTTATCGGATATAGACGGGCTCTATACCGACGATCCCAACAGGAATCCCGATGCGAGATTCATCGGTGAAGTGGATGAGATCACGGATGAGTATCTGGAAATGGGCAAAGGCTCCACCGGGACCGGCATGGGTACCGGAGGCATGAGCACCAAGCTCAATGCCGCAAGGATCGCAACAATGTCCGGAGCGGATATGGTCATCTGTTCCAGCAAGGATCTTACCGTCCTCGGAAGGATAATCGCCGGAGAAGAAGTGGGAACCGCATTCAGATCCAACAGGGATGAAAGCTTCGATCTTAAGAGCTTTGTATCAGAGATACTTAAATGACAAGAGGTTTTTATGGCGGAGAAAATACCCGAAATCACCAAAAAACAGATCAGGACCGATATCATCGCAAAGCGTGATGCACTGACGGAAGCCGTAAGAAGGAGCGCCGCAGATCAGCTTTTTGCAAAGGTATTATCGGATCCTTTCTACGTAAAGGCAAAGAGAATCCTCGGATTCATGCCCTTCGGAAGCGAGATAGACGTAAGACCCATCCTTGAACAGGCTATCAGGGATGAAAAGGAAGTATTTGTTCCCAGGATCACGACCAACGGATTCCACAAAGAGATGGAGTTTAGAAAGGTCAAAGATCTTGATCCGGTCAGTTTTTCGTTCGGAAAATACAAGATCTTAGAGCCGTCTCCCGAGAACGATCTTTATGAGTACAATGAAGCGGAGGCTATGATGCTTCCCGCAAGGGATCTCATGATCATGCCCGGTGTGGCTTTTGACCGTTACAATAAGAGAGTCGGATACGGCGGGGGATATTACGACAGATTCCTTGAAGACAAGCTCACACTCAGGCTCCATTCCATTGCGGTATGCTTTGAATGTCAGTTTGTCGATTACGAGATACCCGAGGATGAAGGCGATGCCAGACCCTTCAAGGTTTTTAAGGCATGATCTTTTTCTGAGAGTGACTGCACCATATGAAATATAAGACTCACAGGGAGGAGCATTTGTATGTCAGATCTTATAAGACTTGGCGAAAATGCCTGCAGAGCAAAGTATAAAGCACAGGCTCTTACGACCGATAAGAAAAACAAAGTCCTTGTAAAATGCGCCGCATCACTTAAAGAGCGTGCGGAGGAGATATTAAAAGCTAATGAGAAAGACCTCGAAACTGCCGCAGCAAACGGCATGAAGGAGGCTATGATCGACAGGCTCAGATTAACCGCTGAGAGGATAGACGGAATATCCGAGGGAATAGTTCAGGTTTCGGAGCTTCCCGATCCGATAGGAGAAGTCCTCGATGAATGGGAGAGGCCTAACGGCATCAGGATAAAAAAGGTCAGGGTTCCCATGGGCGTTATAGGCATCATCTATGAATCAAGACCCAATGTCACAGCAGATGCTTTTTCCCTTACTTTTAAAGCGGGAAGCGCGTGCATACTAAAGGGCGGAAGCGATGCCATCGAATCTAACAAAGCTATCGTCAGGGTCCTCAGAGATGTTCTCACATCCGAAGGACTCGATGCAGATATACTCCAGCTTATTGAAGATACCGACAGAGCCGTTACCACTGAGTTCATGAAGATGAAGCAGTATGTTGATGTGCTCATCCCCAGAGGCGGCGCGGGACTTATCCGTGCGGTGGTGGAGAATTCCCTTATCCCCGTTATAGAGACGGGAACCGGAAACTGCCACGTCTATGTCGACAAGGATGCCGATCTTGATATGGCTGTCGAAATAGTCTTCAATGCCAAGACCCAGAGGATCTCGGTATGCAATGCATGTGAGAGCCTTGTGGTACATTCCGCAGTGCTTGAAAGCTTCCTTCCGAAGCTTAAGGAAAAGCTCTCATCCAAAAATGTAGAGCTCAGGTGCGATGCGGCATCCCTCGGAGTTCTCGGTGACGGAGCTACAGCCGCAACGGAAGAGGATTTTGGTAAAGAATATCTCGACTATATCCTCTCGGTAAAGACCGTCGATTCCGTAGAGGAAGCCGTGGATCATATAAACAGATACAGCACACATCACTCCGAAACCATCGTTACGGAGAATAAGAAGGCTGCGGAGTATTTCCTTGAAGGCGTAGATGCAGCCTGCGTATATGTAAATGTTTCGACCAGATTCACCGACGGATTCGAATTCGGATTCGGCGCCGAGATCGGTATCTCTACCCAGAAGCTTCATGCAAGAGGACCTATGGGACTCAGGGAGATAACCTCATACAAGTATGAGATAACCGGCAGCGGTCAGGTCAGAGGATAAATCAGAACGGAAGAAGGTAAAAAATGCAGAAGATAAGAACAAGATATGCTCCCTCACCCACGGGAAGAATGCATGTGGGCAATCTCAGGACAGCTCTGTATGAGTTCCTGGTGGCAAGGCATGCGGGAGGCGATTTCATGCTCCGCATAGAGGATACCGATCAGGAGCGTTTTGTGGAAGGCGCCATAGATCTTATCAACAGGACTCTCGAGCAGACCGGACTTACCTATGATGAAGGCCCCGACAAGGACGGAGGCGTTGGTCCCTATGTCCAGAGCGAGAGAGTAAAGACCGGAATATACATGAAATATGCCAAAGAACTCATAGACAAGGGCGAGGCATATTACTGCTTCTGTGACAAGGAGAGACTAGCTTCTCTTAAAACACAGGTGGCGGAAGACGGCAAGACCATAACCGTATATGACAAGCACTGTCTCGGACTTTCAAAAGAGGAGATAGAGAAGAATTTAAGCGAGGGCAAGCCCTTTGTTATAAGGCAGAACATCCCCAACGAGGGAACCACCACCTTCAGTGATGAGCTTTACGGAGACATCACCGTGGAAAATTCCGAGCTCGATGATATGATCCTCATCAAGTCCGACGGATTCCCCACTTATAATTTTGCGAATGTTGTTGATGATCACACCATGAACATCACACATGTCGTCAGAGGAAACGAGTATATATCCTCATCTCCAAAATACCAGAGACTCTATGATGCATTCGGATGGGAGAGCCCCGTTTATATTCATCTGCCCCTCATCACGGACGAGAATCATAAAAAGCTCTCCAAGAGAAGCGGACATTCTTCTTTTGAGGATCTTACGGAGCAGGGATTCCTTCCCGAAGCCATCATCAATTACGTTGCGCTCCTTGGCTGGTCACCCGAAGATAACAGAGAGATCTTTTCTCTCGAAGAACTCATAAAAGAGTTCGATTATCACAGGATCAGCAAGTCCCCTGCAGTCTTCGATATTCAGAAGCTCAGATGGATGAACGGAGAATATCTGAAGGCAATGGACGATGATAAATTCTTCGAGATGGCTAAGCCTTATCTTGAGAGTTCCCTCGGAGATAAATTCGACCTCAAGAAGATCGCTGCCAAGGTCAAGACCAGGATTGAGGTGTTCCCCGATATCGAGGGACAGGTAGATTTCTTCAGAGAGGTTCCCGAATACGACAAAGGGTTCTATACCAACAAAAAGAACAAGATCGATGCGGCAGGATCTCTTTCGGTCCTTAAAGACGTTCTTCCTCTGCTCGAATCTTCGGATGATTATTCAAACGATGCGCTCTATGCAAAGCTTCTTGATTATGCGACCGGGAAGGGATACAAGAACGGTTATGTTATGTGGCCCATCAGGATCGCACTTTCGGGAAAGATGATGACTCCCGCAGGCGCAACTGAGATCCTTGAGATCCTCGGAAAGGATGAGTCCGTCAGAAGGATCAAAGCAGCGATTGAAAAGCTGAGCTGAAAAATGATATATTGAGAAAGCCCCCGGAGAAGGCATCTGCTTTTGATGCTCATTCGGAGGCTTTTTTATGTTTGATGATATGAAACTGAGTGACGATCAGTTAAAGGCCGCATGCTATGACGGCGGAAATCTGCTCCTTGTGGCGGGACCGGGCTCTGGCAAGACCCATACCATGACGGCAAGGATCCTGTTTCTGACAGAGAAAAAACATGTTGATCCTTCGAAGATACTGGTCATCACCTTTACAAGGGATGCAGCTCTCTCCATGAGAAACAGATATATTAGTAACTGCGGAGCTGTATCCCCCGTTTCTTTCGGTACCTTTCATTCTGTTTTTTATCATATGATCACAGACCATATGAAGCCTGATGTTCCCAAACTCGTATTCGACAAGAACAAACGCTCTGTTGCCATGAGCTGTGTAAAGCGCTTTATACAGGACATAGACAGTGAGGATGCGGAGAGGCTCACCGGCAGATTCTTAAGCGCGGTCTCTTTTTACAAAAATACTCTCGATCTTGAAGCCGTAAGGAAACGTACCGACAGGCTCATAGGTGATAACTTCACAGACATGTTCAGATACTATGAGGCGGCCCGAAAAAAAGGCTCCATGATGGATTTTGATGACATGGTCTACGATCTGGGCAGTCTTCTTAAGAACGATGCCTGTTTTTCACGGAAGTGGAAAGGGCGTTTCGATCACATACTTATAGATGAATTTCAGGACATAAATCCGGTTCAGTTTGACAATGTAAAAGCCCTTTGCGGAAAGAAGACAAGAGTTTTTGCGGTGGGGGACGATGACCAGTCCATATACGGTTTCAGAGGGTCGGACCCTCATTGCATCAAAAGATATATAGGTGAAATGAACCCGGATGTGTATCACCTGGGGACCAATTACAGGAGCGGCGAGGAAATAGTAAGATCATCGCTCCTTGTGATAAAAGACAATAAAAACCGCCTTGAAAAGGACCTTCGCTCGGGGCGGGGGGATATAAAGGGTGAGCTGATCATTAAAGGTTTTGAGGGAAGGCACGAAGAATATGAGACAATTGCCGCTTCATCCGCTGACAAAAACTCCACCCGTGCCGTGCTCTTCAGGACAAATCCGGGAATGCAGGGATTTGCCTCATACCTTTCATCAAAGAACATCCCCTTCAGGATAAGGGAGAATTTTACCGGCATATTCGATCATTACATCATGGAAGATATCTTTGCGTATCTGAGAGTCAGCATAAATGCCGGATCCCGTGAGGATCTCAGGAGGGTTGTCAACACACCCGAAAGAGCCATAGACAGGGAACTTTTGACAGAGTGCGAAGATCTTGATCACCTTATGGATAAAATAAGGACAGATCCCTATACGGACGGCAGGATGATAAAGCTTAAGAAACTGGAGGTCCTTAAAAAAGATCTTGAATTCATGGGAAGGATGACGCCAAATCTGGCAGTCAGATATCTTCTGGGTAAGGTTGGATACGGGAAATATTTAAGGAGAAAAGCGGGAACGGATAAAAGGAAAAGGGACGATCAGGATGCTGTGGTTGAAAAATGCCTTGAGATCGCATCCCTTGCGGAGACTTACGAAGACCTGGAGATCCTGAAAGAGGATTATGAAAAAGACATCAGGAGAGCTGTTAAAAATACGGACCGGAATGTACTTGATCTTATGACCATACATGCATCAAAGGGGCTTGAATTCGATAAGGTCTTTATACCTGACTGCAATGAGGGGAATATCCCTCACGGAAGGATGCTTGATGAAGAGACCGCCGAAGAGGAGAGGAGGGTCTTTTATGTGGGAATGACAAGAGCCGTTTCGGAGCTCCATCTTTATTACATTTCGGGCAGTGAAAACAGTAAATATATCCCCTCAAGATTCCTAAATCCGGTAAGGAGCAAAAAGCCGGACCAAAACTTAAAAACACATGCCTGTTCTATGGAAAAGAGCACTCATGAAGAGTAAAATA
>CAMNEB010000011.1 GCA_946536155.1 uncultured Lachnospiraceae bacterium
TCCCGGATACCGCTTCATCTCAGGTATCTTTTAATCCCGCGAGATTTTGTCATTAAATCCGCCTGCTCCTGTCTGTCTCAATGCAGCTGCGTATGAATCCCTTAAAAAGAGGATGAGCTTTGTCGGGTCTTGACTTGAACTCCGGATGGTACTGGACTCCGAGATAAAAACCTTTATCCGTCAGCTCCATCTCTTCGACAAGCTTGCCGTCCGGCGACATTCCCGCAAATGTGGCTCCCGCTTTTTCGAAAGCCTCTTTGAAATCATTGTTGAATTCATATCTGTGGCGATGACGCTCCGAGATCTCCTCTGCTCCGTAGAATCCTCTCATCCTTGAGCCCTCAGAGATCCTGCAGGGATAAGCCCCGAGCCTTAAGGTGCCGCCCTTATTGATGGCATCGCTCTGTCCCGGCATGAAATCGATCACCTTGTGCGCGCAGAGTTCGTCGAACTCTCCCGAGTTTGCATCCTCTATCCCGAGGACATTTCTGGCAAATTCGATACATGCTATCTGCATTCCGAGACATATGCCGAAGTATGGAATATCATGTGTCCTGGCATATCCTGCGGCGGTTATCATTCCCTCTATGCCTCTGTCTCCGAAGCCGCCCGGAACTATTATCCCGTCCACATCCCCGAATACCGCACCGGCATTTTCTTCGTTGATCTTCTCGGAGTCTATCCACTTTATGTTCACCCTTGCACTGTTCTCGTATCCCGCATGACGGAGCGCCTCCGCAACTGAAAGATATGCATCATGGAGCTGCACATATTTTCCGACGAGGCCGACGGTGACATTTTTTTCCGGATTCTTTATCCTCTCGACCATTTCCCTCCAGTGGGCAAGATCGGGTTCGGGCGCCTCAAGTCCCAGCTCCCTTAAGACTATCCCGGAGAACCCGGAATCCTCGAGCATGAGAGGTGCTTCGTACAGGACCGGGAGCGTCCTGTTTTCAATGACGCAGTCTTCCTTCACATTGCAGAAATGTGCGATCTTTTTGAATATCTCCTCTTCAAGAGGTTCATCGCATCTTAAGATCAGGATATCGGGAGAGATCCCCATTCCCTGAAGTTCTTTGACGGAATGCTGTGTGGGCTTTGATTTATGCTCATCCGATCCGTGCAGAAAAGGAACAAGTGTCACATGGATGAAGAGACTGTTCTCCCTTCCCGTTTCCAGGGATATCTGACGGACCGCCTCTATAAAGGGCTGTGATTCGATATCACCGACTGTTCCGCCGATCTCCGTGATGACCACATCGGCTCCTGTCTTTTTTCCGACGCTGTAGACAAAATCCTTTATCTCATCTGTGATGTGAGGGATGATCTGAACGGTGGAGCCCAGATACTCTCCCCTTCTTTCGCGGTTTAATACATTCCAGTAAACTCTTCCTGAGGTGAGATTTGAATATTTATTCAGATCCTCATCTATGAACCTCTCATAGTGCCCCAGGTCAAGATCCGTCTCGGCACCGTCCTCCGTAACATAAACCTCACCGTGCTGATAGGGGCTCATTGTTCCGGGATCCACATTTATGTACGGATCGAGCTTCTGTGCAGCCACCTTAAGGCCCCTTGCCTTAAGGAGCCTTCCCAGAGATGCTGCGGTTATTCCTTTTCCCAGGCCGGACACCACTCCGCCCGTTACAAAAATATATTTAGTCATATATGCACCCATTGATCCGTTTATTTTCCGCTGGCACCGTAATTGGACAGGACTCTTGCAGAAGGATCGTTTACATTGCATCCTTCCCATTCTTTGTTCGGCATCCAGAAATCAACTACCATCTGTGACTGCCCGGGATAATACTTCTCAAATATCTCCCTGTAGAGAAGGGATTCTTTTGTAAAAGGACGTGCGTGTCTGTATTTTGCGGAAAGTGTCTCAAACTCCTCCTGCGTGTATTTCGACTCCGCATATTCCTTCAGGTGATCTACCATTGAGTGGCCTACGGCATCAGAGAAAGCCGCTTTTTCCCTCATGAGGATCTCATCGGGAAGATAGTCCAGGCCTTCGAATGCATGCCTGAGAAGGTATTTGCCTTTTCCGTATCTGTTCATCTTCATTTCAGGATCTATCGACATGCAGTATCCCACAAAATCAAGATCACCGAAGGGGACTCTGGCTTCGAGGGAATTGACGGAGATGCATCTGTCGGCTCGGAGGACATCATACATATGGAGTTCATGGACTCTCTTCTCAGCTTCTTTCTGAAAAGCTTCGGCATCAGGCGCAAAATCGGTATACTTATATCCGAAGATCTCGTCCGATACCTCTCCGGTCAAAATGACACGGATGTCGGTCTGTTCATGTATCGCCTTGCAGAGCAGGTACATTCCCATGCTGGCTCTTATGGTGGTGATGTCATATGTACCGAGAAGATGTATGACATCTTCAAGAGCATTCAGGACATCCTCTTTTGTGATGATCACCTCGGTATGATCTGCCTTGAGGTAATCTGCCGTCTGCCTTGCATATTTCAAGTCGATGGCATCCTCGTTCATGCCTATGGCAAATGTCCTTATGGGCTTATCGCTCTTTCTCTGTGCAATGCTGCACACAAGTGATGAATCAAGGCCTCCGGAAAGAAGAAAACCAACCTTGGCATCTGCGATCAGCCTCTTTTCAACGGCCGAGATCAGTTTTTCCCTTATGTTTCCGCAGACGGTTTCCAGATCGTCCCTGCATACCTTTGAAGCTTTTGAGATATCGTTGTAGCAGATGAATCTGCCGTCCTTATAGTAATGACCGGGAGGGAAGGGATAGATCCTGTCGCTTGAAACCTCCGTAAGATTCTTGGGCTCGCTGGCAAATATCACGCTTCCGCCCTTGTCAAATGTATAGTAGAGGGGTCTGATCCCGATGGGGTCTCTTGCGGCGATCCACTCATCGTTTTTTCCGTCGTAGATGACGCAGGCAAATTCTGCATCCAGCTTTGAAAACATTTCGGTCCCGTACTCTTCATACAATGGAAGAAGTATCTCGCAGTCACTGTCACTCTTAAAGCTGTATCCCTTTGTCCTGAGTTCTTCCTTAAGAGCGGCAAAACCGTAGATCTCTCCGTTACAGACGACAAAGCTGTCATTCAGTTCAAAGGGCTGCATTCCTTCCGGAGTAAGGCCCATTATCGAAAGACGCCTGAATCCGATGATACCTCCCTTTATATTCAATATACGCGCATCATCGGGGCCCCTTGAGACAGTCTTGTCAAGGGCCGCGGCAAATGCTCTCTCGTCAGCGCCTCTTCCGCACCAAGCCATGATCGAACACATTTTTTCATCCTCCGGATTCGGTAGTTTTTATTGCATCCTGTAAAAAAGGTATCGTCCGGGCTGCCCGAAGGCAGGCCCGGACCGTTTTAACATCAGATCATCTTACGGAAAACAGCATGTCGCCGTATGAAGGATAAGGCCAGTCTTTGGAAGAAACTATCGTTTCCGCCTCATCGACTGCGGCTCTGAGTTCTCCCATTCCGGGGATGAGCCTGTCTCTTATCGCAGCGCTCTCAGCCATGATATCCTCCGCATCGGCAAGAGAGATAACAGCCTTCTCAACCTCTCCCGCTCTTTCGTATATCCTGTCCGCAAGATATGAAAGTCTTGAGATGACTCCCGTCTCATAGGAGCATGCAAGGGAGGCATTAAGTGCCTTCTTTGCGGAGGCGGTTTCGGAAAGCTTTTCCGAGTATGCGGTGACAGCCGGGAGTATCTGTCTGTATGCCATATCGATCATCGTATTTGCCTCGATACGGACCTGTTTGCAGTAGTTCTCCAGCATGATCTCGCATCTGGACTCGATCTCTTTTTTGGTGAACACTCCGTGTCCTGTGAGGACTCTGACATTCTTTTCGTCGAGGATATGAGGCATGCAGTCGGGGGTCGTTCTGTAGTTGCTGAGTCCCCTGACTTCGGTGGCTTCTTTGACCCAGGCATCATCGTAACCGTTTCCGTTGAACAGGATCCTCTTGTGATCCTTGATGGTCTTTTTGATCATCTCATGAAGGGTCTTTTCGAAATCCTCTGCTCCTTCAAGTCTGTCAGCATAGATCTTGAGTGATTCGGCGACCACGGTGTTGAGCATGATGTTTGCACATGCAATGGAGTTGGATGAACCGAGGCTTCTGAATTCGAACTTATTGCCGGTAAATGCAAAAGGCGATGTTCTGTTTCTGTCCGTTGTGTCTCTGGGGAATGCGGGGAGAACATCGACTCCCAGCTTCATGATCTTCTTCTCTGTTCCGCTGTAGGGCTTATCTTCTTCGATTGCATCAAGGATAGCGGAAAGTTCGTCGCCCAGGAATACGGAGATGATAGCGGGAGGTGCTTCGTTGGCTCCGAGTCTGTGATCGTTTCCGGCGGTTGCGACCGAGAGTCTGAGAAGATCCTGATAATCGTCAACAGCCTTGATGACAGCACAGAGGAAAAGCAGGAACTGTGCATTCTCATAAGGCGTATCTCCGGGGGAGAGAAGGTTTACTCCCGTATCCGTAGCCATTGACCAGTTATTGTGCTTGCCGCTTCCGTTTACACCGGCGAAGGGCTTCTCATGAAGCAGGCACACAAGTCCGTGTCTGGATGCGACCTTCTGCATGATCTCCATCATCAGCTGGTTCTGGTCGGTGGCGATATTTGTGGTCGAGAAGATCGGTGCAAGCTCATGCTGTGCGGGAGCAACCTCATTGTGCTCTGTCTTGGCAAGGATTCCCAGTTTCCAAAGTTCCTCGTTAAGATCGTTCATAAACGCCTGTACTCTGGGCTTGATGACTCCGAAATAATGATCGTCCATCTCCTGGCCCTTGGGAGGTCTTGAACCGTAAAGAGTTCTTCCGGTGTATTTAAGATCGGGACGCATGTCATACATTTCCTTGGTTATGAGGAAATATTCCTGCTCCGGTCCGACCGAAGTCTTGACGTTCTTAACAGATGTATTTCCGAAGAGACGAAGTATCCTGAGTGCCTGTTTATTCAGTGCTTCCATAGAACGGAGCAGAGGGGTCTTCTTATCGAGTGCCTCTCCGCTGTACGAACAGAAAGCAGTGGGGATGCAGAGAGTCTTATCCTTGATGAAAGCATATGAAGTGGGATCCCATGCGGTATATCCCCTCGCCTCAAATGTTGCTCTCAATCCTCCGGAAGGAAAGGATGATGCGTCGGGCTCACCCTGGATGAGTTCCTTGCCGGAAAACTCCATTATGACACTTCCGTCAGGTGAAGGGGTGATGAATGAATCATGCTTCTCGGCAGTGATGCCTGTAAGGGGCTGGAACCAGTGCGTGAAATGTGTTGCTCCTTTTTCGAGAGCCCATTCCTTCATTGCCTGGGCTACCGACTCCGCAACCTTGGGATCAAGCTTCTTGCCCTCGTCGATTGTCTTTCTGAGGGAAGCATAGACTTTTGATGAAAGTCTGGATCTCATCTGACGATCGTCAAAAACAAGTGCTCCGAAATAATCAGGTACTGAATGTGTTGCCATAATACGTTCCTCCTTTTTTTGGAAAAACAGAAAAAGACAAAGGCGCCTTTTCTGCTGGTTACAGAAAAGACGCCTTTGCCTTTTCAAATGATAAATTACTACCGGATGCCTGCGTTGTCAAGCGGTAAGTTTGGGATATATATCATAAAACCGTTTCATGTGCGCAGACCGGTTTTATCCGTAAGTCTTCAGAATATTTTCCGCAGTCTCTTTTTTGCTCAGGCACAGATCCATGGCCTGTTTCTGGATATATCTGTGGGCTTCGTCCTCGGTCATGGAGCAGGATTTGATAAGTGCCCACTTAGCCCTGTTGACGAGTCTTATCTCTTCCATCTTGTCCTCAAGAGAAACCGTCTTTTTGCCTATCGCTCTGAGTCTTTCCCTTACGCTGCACATGGAATCTATGAGCTGCTGCATTACGGTCAAGGACAGGGGCCTCCTTGCGACCAGCACTCCCCTTGAAGTCATGGACAGATTGATGTCATCGTACATCTCGTTTTTGACGAGAAGAAGTGCGACTCTCTCGCTTTCGGTACAGATATCCACCGCAAACTTCCTTCCGAAATCATCAGGGAGCGGCGAGTTGATGATCACGATATCGTAATCCCTCTCGGACATGATCCTCTGTGCGGCAGCCACGGACGACACTTCGGTGACGGGATCGAACCTGCCTCCGTTAAACATCGGCACGATCGCACTATTCAGTTTTTCAGATGCCGATACGAGCAGCACACTGTATATTCGTGACGCCGGTGTCATTTATTCCCTTTCATCCTGACTCATATGTCAGGAATAGTTTTTTCAGCCGGGATGATCTCTACCGCAGGGATCAGTTCTTACCGCCCAGATACGCACCGAGCAGTTCTGCGGGGACAACTTCCTTCAGGAAGGAGCTTTCCGATGCTGTCTTTACGGCCTCACTCAGGGAACCGGGAAGTCTCTTGACGGGCAGGGAATCCGCAGGTTCTCTGTACAGGTTCCTTGTGATCTTATCCGGTGCATTCATGCCTTTATCCATTCCGGCAAGTCCGGCATAGATGAGAAGTCCGAATGCAAGATAGGGATTTGCGAGGGGATCGGGAGATCTGAGCTCCGCTCTTTTAAATTCTCCGAATGCCGCAGGGATCCTGATGAGCGTCGATCTGTTCTCATCCGCCCATGCCACGATTCCGGGAGCCTTGGATGATCCGAGTCTTTTATATGAATCCTGGGAGGGATTCATGAATACTGTCATATCCTCAACATACTCGAGTATTCCGGCAACTATATGGTCCGGTTCCACGTATGTTCCGTCTTTTTTTACCGAGAAATTGATATGCATTCCGTTCCCGGGCTTATCCTTTAAAGGCTTGGGGGAAAAATCGGCACTGGTTCCGTTCCTGGAAGCGATGACTCCCACCACCGAGCGGAAGGTCATTGCATCATCGGCCGCTTTCAGTGCATCGCAGTATCTGAAATCTATCTCGTTCTGTCCCGGGCCCTCCTCATGGTGGGAGCTCTCAGGGAATATGCCCATCTGTTCGAGTGTTATGCATATCTCTCTGCGTATATTCTCTCCCTTATCCGCAGGGGCGATATCCATATATCCCGCATTGTCATAAGGTATTCCGGTACTTTCACCCTCAAGGTCATTTCTGAACAGATAAAACTCCTGTTCCGTTCCGAAGCTGAAGGTGTATCCCTTTGCCTTTGCGGTCTCTATCGCTTTCTTGAGGAAAGTTCTGGTATCACATTCAAAGGGTCTTCCGTCGGGCCAGGTGATATCACAGTACATTCTTACAACCCTTCCGTGCTCGGGTCTCCATGGCAGAAATGCCAGCGTGTCGGGATCCGGGTGAAGGAAAATATCGGATCTGTCAAAACCTTCGAATCCCGCAACAGACCATGCATCTATGGATATCCCCTCACTGAATGCCCTCTCAAGTTCGGTCGGCATTATGGATACGTTTCTGGGTCTTCCGAAGACATCGCAGAATGCGAGACGGATGAATTTCACATCCTCTTCCTCAACAAACTGCATAACTTCCTGCTTGGTGTAATTCATAAATCCTCCCTGCAAAAAAAGGCGTTTTTGTTTCAAAAAATACAATATGTCCGTTCATTAGTCAAACAGTTTCTTTACGGACGTTCCGGATCTGTCAGGGCTCTTGTATCTGCGTTATGCGTTTCTGTAACCCATCAGGTATTCATCCACCTCTGCCGCCGCAGCGGTTCCTTCTGCCAGAGCCCATACAACAAGGCTCTGTCCGCGCCTCATATCCCCGGCGGCAAAAACTCCGGGAATATTTGTGGAATATTTTCCTTCCGGTGTTGCGACCGCTCCTCTCTGTGTCATTTCGAGCTTAAAGAGTTCGGGAAGTTTTTTCTCCGCACCGACGAATCCCGCTGCTATGAGGAGAAGGTCGCACTTTATCTTCTTCTCGGTACCTTTTACATTTATGAGTCTGCCGTTTTCAAATCCGGTTTCAACGGTCTCTATCTCGGTGATCTTTCCCTTTTTTGAGATGACTTTCCTGACCGTTGTCTTGAATACTCTGGGATCTTCTCCGAATACTTCCTTCGCCTCAACATGTCCGTAATCGGTCCTGAGGGTCTTCGGCCATTCGGGCCAGGGATTGTTTTCGGTTCTGTTAACGGGAGGCTTTGGCATCATCTCAAGAGCCGTTACGGATCTGCATCCCATTCTGATGACGGTTCCGATACAGTCATTGCCCGTATCTCCTCCGCCTACGATCACGACATGTTTATCCTTTGCATCAAAGCATGCGGGAAGAGGTTCAATATCAAGAACATTTCTTGTTGCGGCCTTAAGAAAATCCACGGCATAGTAAATGCCCTCGCAGCCTTCCATACCCTCGGCATTCAGGGCTCTGGGCTGCTTTGCACCGCAGCACAGCACCACCGCATCATATTCCTTCTTAAGTGAGCTGACCTTTACTTTATCTCCGACAGAGACCCCCGTCTTAAAGACGATGCCCATATCCTCCATGAGCTTCTGCCTTCTTGCAATGACGCTCTTATCAAGCTTCATATTGGGAATACCGTACATAAGGAGCCCGCCGATGCGGTCGTCTCTTTCATATACGGTGACCGCATGACCTCTTCTTCTGAGAGCATCGGCCGCCGCAAGTCCGGATGGTCCGCTGCCGATAACGGCGACCTTTTTGCCGCTTTCCCTGACCGGAGCATCCCCCTTCATCAGACCGTTTTTGTAGCCCTCTTCAATAAGATAGAGTTCATTGTCCCTGACGGTGACGGGATCGTCATACTGTCCGCAGATACATGCCTTCTCACAGAGGGCGGGGCAGACCCTTCCGGTGAATTCGGGGAATCTGTTCGTCTTAAGGAGCCTTGCGAGGGCATGTGAATCCTCGCCTCTGTAGATTGCATCATTCCACTCGGGGATCAGATTGTGAAGCGGACATCCGACGACCATTCCGCTGAGCTGCATCGCAGACTGGCAGAAAGGGACTCCGCAGTTCATGCATCTGGCACCCTGACATCTTCTTACTTCCTCGGATGCAAAAGTATGGAATTCCTTATAATTCTTTATTCGTTCCCCGGCCGGTATCTCATTGTTTTCTTTCCTGGCATATTCAAGAAATCCTGTCTGTTTTCCCATTTTCTTTACCTGTTTCCATTACTCGTTTTTACTCATGACCGGACATTTTTTTCGCCTGTCCGTATCCGGACCGGTCATACTGCAGAACCCGTCAGTTCCCTGAATGCTTCAAGCTCGGAATCTTCCCTCGAAATGCCCTGCTCTTCGTATTTCCCGATAGTCCTTATCATTTTCTGATAATCCCTTGCGATGACTTTCTTAAATCCGGGAAGTTCATCATCGAAATCATCAAGTATCTTTCTGCCGAGTTCGGATCCCGTTGATCTGACATAATCTTCAAGTATGCCTTTTAATTCCTCGATGTCATACTTTTCTCTCACCTCTTCGAGTTCGACCATATCCTTGTTGATCTTACGGTAAAGGCTGTGGTCCTTATCCAGTACATAAGCGATACCGCCGCTCATGCCGGCAGCGAAGTTCTTGCCTGTAGTGCCGAGTATCACGGCTCTTCCGCCGGTCATATACTCAAGTCCGTGATCTCCGCAGCCTTCCGCAACCGCCACTGCACCTGAATTCCTGACGCAGAATCTTTCACCCGCTATACCGCATATATATGCCTTTCCCGAGGTCGCACCGTAGAGGGCGACATTACCTGCTATGATATTTTCCGAAGCCTTGAAAGGACTCTTTTCGGGAGGCGTGAGGATCAGCTTTCCGCCGGACAATCCCTTTCCGAATCCGTCGTTTGCATCACCGCATAGCTTTATCGTAAGTCCGTGGGGAATGAATGCACCGAAGGACTGTCCGCCGCCGCCTTCGCAATTTACCACGAATCTGTCTTCGGAGAGCCTTGCGCAATCCTCTCCGTATTTTCTTACTATCTCAGATCCGAGTATCGTTCCGAAGGTCCTGTCTGTGGAACTTACCTTAAGAGAAACTGATGAGCTCTTCTCCTTTGACTTTACGGACTTTTCAAACCAGGGAAGGAGCTTTTTCTCATCAAGGGTCTTCCCGAGTTCAAAGTCAAAGCTCTGCTCAGGGTCGAATCTGTTTTCCTTTACCTTCTCAAACCCTTCGGTAAGTATGCGGTCAAAGCATATGGTCTTTGCATGAGGCTGTTTTAAATGCTCTCTTTTTCTCAGGCAGTCCGTGCGGCCTATCATCTCATCGATGCTCTTAAAGCCCAGCTCTGCCATGATCTCCCGAAGCTGCATGGCGACGAATGTCATGAAGTTCATGACGTGCTCCGGCTTGCCTGCAAATCTCTTCCTGAGGAGCTCATTCTGTGTTGCGATACCCACCGGGCAGGTATCCTTGGAGCATACTCTCATCATCATGCATCCGAGTGATACCAGAGGAGCGGTTGCGAATCCGTATTCCTCGGCACCGAGGAATGCTGCGATGGCCACATCACGGCCCGTCATGAGCTTTCCGTCGGTCTCTATCCTCACCCTCTGTCTCAGGCCGCTCTCGATGAGTGCCTGGTGTGTTTCTGCGACCCCGAGTTCCCAGGGAAGTCCGGCTGAGTGCACTGAGCTGTACGGAGCAGCACCGGTTCCTCCGTCATAACCGGATATAAGGACGACCTGCGCACCCGCCTTTGCAACACCGGATGCGATGGTGCCGACACCCGCTTCCGAAACGAGCTTTACCGATATCCTCGCATCTCTGTTTGCATTCTTAAGGTCATATATGAGCTGTGCGAGATCCTCAATGGAGTAGATATCATGATGAGGAGGAGGGGATATCAGCTGCACGCCGGGCGTCGAGCATCTGGTCTTTGCAACCCAGGGATATACCTTCTTTGCAGGAAGATTTCCGCCTTCTCCGGGCTTTGCGCCCTGCGCCATCTTTATCTGTATCTCTTTGGCGGAAAGAAGGTATTCCTCAGTGACTCCGAAACGTCCCGATGCTACCTGCTTCACCGCACTGTTCCTGTCAGTTCCGAATCTGTCGGATGCTTCTCCGCCTTCACCGGTATTTGAGCGTCCGCCGAGTCTGTTCATAGCGATGGCTATGGTCTCGTGAGCTTCTCTTGAAAGCGAACCGTAGCTCATGGCACCAACCTGGAATCTCTTTACGATCTCGGAAACGGGCTCGACATCATCTATCGAAACAGGTTCACCCGCGGGAACAAATTCAAGAAGTCCCCTTAATGTATGAGGATGTTCCGCATCATCCACAAATGCGGTATATTCCTTGAATTTTTCATAGTCCCCCGTTCTGACTGCCTGCTGTAGGAGAACTATTGTCTTGGGACTGTAGAGATGATCCTCCTTGCCTGCGCCGCTCCTTAAGTTATGGAAACCCGTGCTGTCAAGGACCGGATCGATGGGAAGACCCATCGGATCGAAGGCTCTGTCATGTCTGTATGCGATGCCCTCTTCGAGTTCCTTCACTCCTATACCGCCGACCCTGCTTGATACGCCGGTAAAATATTTCTCAATGACTTCATCTGAAAGTCCGATCGCTTCGAAGATCCTTGCGGACTGATAGGACTGGATGGTGGAGATACCCATTTTCGCGGCTATTTTGACCACTCCGGAAAGAAGCGCTTTATCAAAATCATCGATAGCAGTATGGAGGTCCTTGTCGAGAAGCCCCAGTGTGATAAGTTCTTCGATGCATTCGTGTGCAAGATAAGGATTGACCGCACGTGCACCGAATCCCAGGATACATGCGGTCTGATGCACATCCCTCACCTCAGCGGTCTCCACGATGAGTGAAACCGCGGTTCTCTTTTTGGTATGGACAAGGTGCTGCTCAACTGCGGATACCGCAAGAAGAGCGGGGATGGGGACATGGTTTTCATCCACTCCTCTGTCCGAGAGGATGATGATATTAGCTCCGCCCGATACTGCGCGGTCAACTGCCAGATAGAGCTGTTCCACGGCGCGTGAAAGCGAGGTGTGTTTATAGTAAAGGAGTGATACCGTTTCGTTTTTGAATCCCTTGTGCTTCATCGATCTTATCTTCATAAGATCCACACCGGTGAGGACCGGGTTGTTTACTTCGAGTACAGTGCAGTTCTCACTCTTTTCACTTAAAAGGTCTCCGTCCGAGCCTATATATACCGTTGTGTCGGTCACGATCTTTTCACGCAGCGAATCTATGGGAGGATTTGTGACCTGTGCAAACTGCTGCTTAAAGAAGCCGTAGAGCAGCGGATGGTTTTCCGAAAGCGATGCAAGGGGAACATCATGTCCCATGGATACCGTCGGCTCCGCTCCGTTTGCTGCGGCCTCGAGAATATAGGACTTGACCTCCTCATAGCTGTAGCCGAAAACCTTGTACAGTCTGTCGCGCTCTTTCTGTGTATGTACCGGAACCTGATGGTTCGGGATAGTCAGATCCTTCAGATGGGTCAGGTGCGCATCCAGCCATTCACCGTAGGGATGGGATGAAGCATAGAATTCTTTGCACTCTTCATCCGAGATGATCCTCTTCTTGCGGGTGTCCACAAGGAGCATTCTTCCCGGAGTGAGCCTTGATTTTTTGATGATGTGCTCCGGAGCTATATCAAGTACGCCAACCTCGGATGAAAGGATAAGACGGTTATCATCGGTAATGTAATATCTGGAAGGTCTGAGTCCGTTACGGTCAAGTGTCGCACCGAAGAGCTCACCGTCAGTAAAGAGGATTGCGGCGGGTCCGTCCCAGGGCTCCATCATCGTCGCATAGTAATGGTAAAAATCCTTCTTGGATTCGCTCATGAAGCGGTTGTGCTTCCAGGGCTCAGGGATGAGTGCCATCATGGCGAGAGGAAGATCCATTCCGTTCATGTAGAGGAATTCAAGAGTGTTGTCGAGCATTGCGGAATCCGATCCGCTGGCTGAGATGACGGGATAGATCTTGCCGGCATCCTCTTCCAGGAGCTTTGAATGCATCGTCTCTTCGCGCGCCAGCATTCTGTCGGAGTTGCCGCGTATGGTGTTGATCTCACCGTTATGTGCGATGAATCTGTACGGGTGGGCCCTCTCCCAGCTGGGAAGAGTGTTGGTGGAGAATCTGGAATGAACCAGTGCGATCGCCGAGAGGTAATCCCTGCTCTGAAGATCGTCATAGAATCTCCTGAGCTGTCCCACCAGGAACATTCCTTTATAAACTATGGTACGTGATGAAAGTGAACAGATATAGGTATCATCTGAGCTCTGTTCAAACTCTCTTCTCACCACATAAAGTCTTCTGTCAAAATCGATACCCTTCTCCACCTGCCCGGGCTTTTTAAGGAAGCACTGCCAGATGGAAGGCTGACAGTCCAGGGCTCTCTTTCCGAGGATCTCGGGATGGATGGGAACCTCTCTCCAGCCTATCGTATCGATCCCTTCTTTGCCGGCAATGACTTCAAAGAGTCTCTTGGCAAAAGTTCTCTTGAGTTCATCCTGAGGCAGGAAGAACATTCCTATGCCGTACTCGCCCGCTGATCCGAGCTTAATGCCGGACTTCTTACATACGGCGGAAAAGAAGGAATGTGAGATCTGCAGCATAATGCCGACACCGTCTCCGACCTTTCCGCTGGCATCCTTTCCCGCTCTGTGCTCAAGCTTTTCAACTATTGTAAGCGCATCATCCATTACGGAATATTCGGGAACGCCGTCGATCTTGACTATCGCACCTATACCGCAGGCATCATGTTCTCTGTCGTATGAAAGATTATTGTTCATGTTCTTTTCCTCTCAGATCAGAAATAAAAAGAAAAAAGCGCCTCTGGTGCCGTTTTGACACCAGAGACGCCATTGCCTCTTGCAGAATAAAATAATCTTTTTAGCACACTATGTCAAGAAAAAATTTATTCTGCAGGAGTTATTATGTTTTTAACATGATCCGAATACCTTACTCCACATCCTGCAATGCAGCATAATCCTCTTCGCCTGTCCTGATCTTCACGACTCTGCTGACAGGATATACGAAAACTTTACCGTCGCCGATCTTGCCGGTGTAAAGAGTCTTCTTGGCGGTTTCGATAACAGCATCAACAGGGATCTTGCTGACAACAACTTCCATCTTGATCTTGGGAAGAAGTGTCATATCCATCTCCACGCCTCTGTACATCTCTCCCGCACCCTTCTGGATACCGCATCCGGTAACCTGGGTAACGGTGATACCCGTAACACCGAGATCGTTGAGCGCTCTCTTCATTGCATCATATCTGGAGAGCTTGGTGATGATGACAACCTTGTGCATTCCGGTATCTGCCACTACACCCGCAGCCTTCATTTCCTTCTCAGCGTCAACAACCTGTACGGATGCTTTCTTCTGAGCATCGCTTGCCTTATCGTAATCAGCGGTTCCGAGACTGGTGTTCTCGTTCTCACTCATTACAGCACCTGAAAGATCAACAATGCTGAAGCCTGCATATGCGGATGCAAGACCGTGCTCTTTGATATCGAGACCTTCGATCTCCTCTTCTTCGGTAACGCGGAGTCCGAAGATTGCTTTGATTATCGAAAATACTACTACCATTCCGACTACGGTCCATGCTGCAACAGCCGCAAATCCGAGGAGCTGTTTTCCGAGAAGCTCAAATCCGCCGCCGTAGAAAAGACCGGTAAGTTCACTGTCCGGAGCGGTGGGTGTTGCAAAGAGACCGACTGCGATGGTTCCCCAGATACCGTTCATCATGTGTACCGCAACGGCACCGACAGGATCATCAACATGAAGCTTGTAATCAAGAAGCCATACGCCGAAGCATACAAGAAGTCCGGCAACAGCACCGATAATAATTGCACCGAATGCATCGGTTACATCACAGGGAGCGGTGATCGCTACGAGACCTGCGAGTGAAGCGTTCATACACATTGAAACATCGGGCTTGCCATATTTGATCCAGGTAAAGATCATACATACGACTGTTGCGATTGAAGGAGCGATCGTTGTCGTTACGAATACGGATGCGAGCTGATCTACAGAAGTACATGCAGCACCGTTGAATCCGTACCAACCGAGCCAGAGAATGAATACACCGAGTGCACCGATGGGAATGTTATGTCCGGGGAATGCGTTTACCTTGGTAACCTTACCCTTGGAATCTTTTTCAAACTTTCCGATACGGGGTCCTACCATGATCGCACCGATAAGTGCTGAGATACCGCCGACCATGTGGATTGCACATGATCCTGCGAAATCATGGAAACCGAGCTGAGCGAGCCAGCCGCCGCCCCAGATCCAGTGTGCCTCAATGGGATAGATAAGTGCCGAGATAACTGCGGAGTATACACAGTAGCTCAAGAATCTGGTTCTTTCTGCCATAGCACCGGATACTATGGTTGCGGTTGTTGCACAGAACACAAGGTTGAATACGAAGTTTGACCAGTCAAAATTTTCGTAAGCGGTGAAGATGTCGAATCCGGGCTTTCCGATAAATCCGCAAAGATCCTCACCAAGCAGTAATCCGAAACCGATCAGGATAAACACGCAGCATCCAATGCAGAAATCCATCAGGTTCTTCATCAGGATATTTCCGGCATTCTTAGCCCTCGTAAATCCCGTTTCCACCATCGCAAATCCGGCCTGCATCCAAAACACCAGTGCCGCACCGATCAGAAACCATACGGCAAAAAGTTTTCCGTCAACAATACTTAAGATCTCTTCCATAACTTTTTCCTCCTCTGGATTTTCGGAGCTCCTGTTCAAAACAAAAAAGGCGCTTTCAACTTCCGGTAAAGTCAAAAGCGCCTTTGCTTTATACAGGTTATAAAAAAGGAGTTCCGGATCTTCTTTCCGGAACTCCCTTGCTCCAATTTATGCTCGAATAATACTCTGTAAAAAAATATTTGTCAACAAAAAATCAAAAAAATTTTATGACATTTGTGTCATTATCATTTATCCAGGAAATTCCGGAGCATTTTTCTTCCCTCCGGAGTAAGGATGGACTCGGGGTGGAACTGAACTCCGTACACCTCAAATTCCCTGTGCTCAACAGCCATCACTTCCCCGTCATCCGTAACAGCGGTGACTTTAAGAACATCGGGCATCGTCGATTCATCCGCCGCAAGGGAATGATATCTCGCAACCTCCGTTTTTTCGCCGAACCCCCTGAAAATCTTAGAAGTATTATCGAGTGACACAACAGAACTCTTCCCGTGCATCAGCTGTTTGGCATATGTGACCGTAGCGCCGAATGCGGCGCATATTGCCTGATGTCCGAGGCATACTCCGAGTATCGGTATCTTTCCGGAAAGCTTCTTTACCACATCCATGCATACGCCGGCGTCTTCAGGTCTTCCCGGACCGGGGCTTAATATGATATGCGAAGGTGAGAGCCTTTCGATCTCCTCTGTCGTCATCGCATCGTTCCTTATGACATTAATGTCAGGATTTATCTCTCCGACAAGCTGGAAAAGATTGTATGAGAAACTGTCGTAATTATCCACAAGAAGTATCATATCAAACCTCCTCCGACATCTTTATTGCCTTGACCACGGCAGATGCCTTATTGATGCATTCGTTAAATTCACTGTCGGGAACCGAATCTGCAACTATCCCGGCACCGCTCCTTACAAATACCCTGCCCTTCTTCTTGTAGGCAAGCCTGATGGAGATACAGGTATCCATGTTGCCGGTGAAATCTATATATCCGATAGCTCCGCCGTATATGCCCCTCTTGCTGCCCTCGAGCTCATCAATTATCTCACACGCCCTGATCTTGGGTGCACCGGAAAGAGTTCCCGCGGGAAGCACGGAGCCTATCGCAGAGAGCGCATCCTCATCGTCCCTTATCTCGCCTCTTACCGTCGAGCCAATATGCATCACATGTGAGAAGAATTCGACGCTCCTGAGCTTCTCGACACTCACCGTTCCGAATTTTGATATCCTTCCCAGATCGTTCCTTCCAAGATCCACGAGCATGTTGTGCTCGGCAAGTTCCTTGGGATCCGAGAGAAGATCCTTAACAAGCTCTTCATCCTCGGCTTCGTTTTTTCCGCGCTTTCTCGTACCCGCAAGAGGGAAGGTATGCAGTACTCCGTCCTGAAGTTTTACGAGAGTTTCGGGAGAAGCGCCCGCAAGCTCAAGATCCTTTGAGCAGAAGTAAAACATATAGGGTGAAGGATTGATGGTCCTGAGCATCCTGTAAGTGTTCAGGAGCGAACCTTCAAAGGGTGCACTCAGCTTATTCGAGAGAACGATCTGGAAGATATCTCCCTCGACGATGTGATGCTTTCCCTTCTCAACCATCTCACAGTACTGATCGTGATCGAATTCGGGAACAAATTCTCCCGTAGCCCTTCCGGATATATCATCAGACATCTCACCGCATTCGATGAGTTTTCTGAGTCTTTCAAGTTCCTCCTCCGCTCTTCCATATCCGGCTTCTATATCGTCAAGGCGGATATTTACGATGATGATTATCTTCTGCTTCAGATGATCGAATGCGATCACCTTGTCAAAGAGCATAAGGTCTATATCGTTGAATCCTTCTGGATCATCCTCTGTAAGATGAAGAGAGCTCTCGGCATACTTGATATAGTCATAGGCAAAATACCCCACGAGTCCTCCCGTAAAGGGCGGGAGCGAGGATATCTTGGGACTTCTGTAGCGGGAGAGCACCTTTCTGATATGCTCCTCCGGTTTATCTGTCTCTGTCGTCTCATCACCGATCTTTATGATTCCGTTGAGGCAAGTGATCTCGAGCTTCGGATCAAATCCCAGAAATGTATATCTTCCGAAGGTTTCGTTTTCCTTGGCCGACTCGAGAAGATAACAATGATCCGATACGTTTTTGAGTATCCTGAGGACCTGTATCGGAGTTCTCATGTCGGACAGCATCTCACAGCTTACCGGTGCGATATCATACTCTCCGGTCTCCTTATATGCTTTCAGTTCTTCAATGGTCATCCTGCTCCTCCTGTCATTTTCAGACATATAATGATTTCAGTTCTTCAGTGGTTATCTCAAGGTTACAAAGATAAAAAAATCCCTGACAGTATACTGATACTGTCAGGGACGAATAATCATCTTACTCGCGGTGCCACCCTGCTTCATGGTATGACCCATGCTCTTGCGGGATACCTTCATATCCCCGGCAACTGACGTATGCCTCACGTCGCAGTATTTCCTCTGCGCCCTCCGGAGTCCATTCACAGGGGACCGTACTGTGCGGATCACACCATCCCGCACTCTCTCTTAAGCCGCTTTCCCGGGCTACTCCTCTCCGTCATCGGTTTTATATAAGTTTTTAACAGAATAATATATTTGCGGATACATTTCAATATTTTTTTGATCCGCAAAGCACGATCTTCCTGATCCGCTTATCATGATCTTCTTGATCCGCTTATCACTATCCTTTTGATCCGTGGCGCATAGTCTTTATCTGTTCTCAAGCCTGTGATAGCGGTTCTCATGAATGTGGCGTCCGTCATTTGCCAGTTCAAAACAGGGCAGGGAACACATACCCTCCCTCCTATCCATTCTGATGATGGTTATCCCGGTGAACTCAAGATGCAAAAGAGCACACATATAAGGGAAGGGAAGATTCAGGATATGCGCCATCGCGGCCGCCGAGGACCCGCCGTGGCTGAAGAGCGCTATGGTCCTGTGCTTTTCATCTCCTGCGGTATGCCTGTAATAAAACCCTTCCCTGACATAGCCGAATCCCGCAAGCCAGTCATCTATTCCGGCTTCGACCCTGTCAACATATTTAAGGACTTTGTTTGTCTTAAAAAAGCGGCCCTCTCTCCAGTCATTGTCATTCAGATTGATATTGAGTCTCGCCATCTCATCCACGATATTCCACGGATGTCCGTCCGAATAAAGAGGCTCTCCGTCGGTACTGCCCCAGCTGACCTCATGCATGAAATCCAGCGTTTTTATCGGAAGCCCGAGGACCTTTGATGTTGCCGCGGCAGTCTGCTGCGCTCTTCCCATGGGAGATGCCCAGATCTCCTCTATGCCCTCGCATTTAAGTCTCTCCGCACACTGCTCCGCCTGGATGAGTCCGCTCTCAGTCAGGCAGTCATGCTCATAATCCGGTTCCCCGTGTCTTATAAACAAAATTCTCATATTTCAATATACCTTTTCCGTTTTTTTATTATAAAAACGGTCCCGTCTCAGCCGGGACCGTTTTAAGATTTACAGCAGTCTTATCAGTTTCTCCCTTACATCCTTAAGATCATCCGAAGTGAGGCCGAAGTCCATCTCCCTGAATGACCACGCAGCCCTTCCGATGCTGAATCTGTTAAAGGAATCGCTGATCATCTCATACCACTTAAGGGTATCCTCCGGGGATGCGTTTTCTATGACACCGTATTCTCCGCAGTAAAGGGGAACATTGCGCTCCTCTGCAACTCTGACGGCTTCCTCGAAGCATTTGTCAAAATAATCCGATCCGAGCTTTGCATCCGGATCAAAGGATGCGAATGCGCTTCCGCTTCCGGGCTGAAGCTCATCGGATGCAGCGGCAAGCTCTCTGTATGTGACATCAACGCTCATCCTGAAATCATGAGCCATCCCTTCGACCCATCCCGCGCCCTGGTGTGTAAAGACAAGGGGATCGTAGCAGTGGAAATTGTAGACGATATTCTCATCATAAGGTGCGGCAAGATCCTTGAGTGCCACTATGCTGTTGTTATAATATCCTCCGACGAGTATCTTCACATCCGGAAGGATCGCTCTGATCCTCTTTATGCACTCGCAGGATATCCTGTTCCACTCATCGCTGTATTCCTTTTTGGTGACTTCGTTCAAAAGTTCGAAAGCAAGCCTGTCACCGTATCCGGAGAATTCTTTTGAAAGCTTCTCCCAGAGCCTGTAGAAACGCTCCTGATAATCCTTATTCTCAAAAAATCCGCTCTCACCGTATCCCAGATCGAATGAGAAGCCGTAGGTCTTATGAAGATCGAGGACAGTGTTCAGTCCGTATTTTCCGGCATAGCCGAGAGCTTTTCTGATATATTCGAAGCCCTCTTCCCTGTACTCTCCGTTTTCATCCTCCACAAGTTCGTAATCGATAGGAAGTCTGACATGGTCGAGTCCCCAGTCCGCAATGGTCTTAAAATCAGCCTCAGATATGAAACTGTCATATCTATCCTTTGTATGATCGCACTGGGAATACCATCCCCCGAGATCTACGCCGTGTACAAATCCTTTAAATTCTCTCATAAATACTCCCGGTAATTTTATTTTGAAAACAGCCTGTGCAGGCCGTCTAACTGCATCAGATCATTCAGGTCTTGAGCTGTTCTGCGTCATTATTGAGGCTCTCAACCAGTTTGTTGATCTTATCGACGATCTCCTGATTCCTCTTGCTGATATCAAATGTCGCGGAAGCATGTGCGGTGACCTCCTCCGTGACAGCGGATGCCGTCTGGATGTTGTTGACTATCTCTTCGTTTGCACCTGACAGGCTCGCTACGACTCCGCCAAGTTCTAAGGCATGCTGCTTGATGATATCAACGGTTCCGGAGATCTTCTCAAAGCTCCTGGCGGTATCGGCGGCACATCTGCTCTCTTCCTCTCCGGCTTTAAGAAGCTTTTCGATGGTTGCTACCATGGTTCCGACCTGGCCCACGACCTGTGATATCAGGTTGTTTATATTCTCCGTGGCATCTGCGGTCTGTCCCGCAAGGTTCGATATCTCGCTGGCAACCACCGCAAATCCTCTTCCCGCTTCTCCGGCTCTTGCCGCTTCTATCGAGGCATTGAGTGCAAGGAGTCTTGTCTGGGATGCCACATTGGTGATTATATCTGTGATGGAATTCATCTCGTCCGCTGTCTTTTTGAAAGTATCGAGTGCCGAAGCAACATCCTTGCCGGCATTATCGACTTCCGCGGTAAGATCGGTCATCCTGTTGATATTGTCGCGTCCGACGGATACCGCCTCGGTTGCGACACTTACATTGTCGCTTATGACCTCTGAGGAATCTCTGACGTCATCCACATGGCCGGAAATATTGGTAGTCTGGACGAGCTGACTCTGTGCGGCATCCGCCGATTCCAGGGTCCCCTGTGATACCTGTTCCATCGATTCGATGGTCTGGTCTATGGATTCCTTCAATGTGCTCATCTCCTCCGAGAGCTGTGAAGCGGTATTGCTGACTCTCTCGGATACCTGAAGGACATTATCGAGAAGCTCCGTAGTCTTATCATTTGCCTCTTTTAACCTGTCGGTCCGTCCGAGCTGGAGCTTGTGGTTGACCCTGCCTACGAGCGTCAGATAAAGTACTACCATTATCGTGACGAGAACCTGGATCTCGGCAACGGCGGAATCGGCGATCATCCCTTTAGAGGCCTGAATCGCGACGGAGATCAGGTTAAGTATCACGCAGCCCGCTCCTATGGCCGATATGAACCTGAAGTCATCATACATTGTTATGACTATGAGCATAGGGAATGCGTATGTGAAGACCAGAACATTCTCTGTGGTGAAGAGTACAAATGCATACATCAGTGCATATCCGACAGCCCCGACATGCCTGACAAGGTCTGAAGAACGGTCCTTCGAATAGATAAACCACCCTATGGCAGGCGGTATGAGTGCGAGTGCGACCACCACAAGCGTATACCCTATCGTCCTGGTATGCTTGATCACCTCAATGATGTAAGCGATCGTGATCAGCGAACAGATCGCCGTAAGTGTCTGCAGAGTCAGTTTGTTGACGATCGCGATTTCTTCCTTTTCCGACTGAAGATTATGATCATTCATAGCATTTTTCTCCCGTTCTTAGGATAGGTAAAACCTTTTTCATATATGTAAAGTATATTGTTATCTCGGGGCATTGGCAAGCGATTTCGAGGCATAATACTCCGCCACAAGACTGCGGAAGCCCCATTCTTTGAGCGTCTCGTATGAAATACGGTAATTGCCCTTATAATGCCTTCCGGTAACGCAGAATCTGGCATATTTCCGCATGTACTCATCTATCTCTTTAAGATCGTCTCCCGAAGTCAGATTAGGAAAAAACCATCTGCTCCAGGAAAACTCCCCTTCTTCCCCATCGTCGAAGAATTTCCGGTTCATGGCCCCGATAAATCCCTTTGCCGCCCTGTCTCCGGGGAGGTTCTTTTTTTCCGCCCATCGCCTGAGGGCTCTGGCCTTTCGTCTTATCCTGCCCTTTATCTTGGATATGGAATGTTCCGACATTCCGACCCTGCCCTCCGAAAATGAAAAACCCAGAAAAACAAAGGCCTCACCCGGAGAGATCTCCATCCTTTTCGAAGCGTTAAAACAAAGCCCCGCACCGGATATCCTCTCATCCAGCTGCGCCTCCAGTCTGTGCAGAGCATCCCTGTCCTCCGCAAAAATAAGGATGTCATCGGAATATCTGAAATAACGCACATTTTCTTTTTCAAAATATGCATCCAGATCCGAAAGATAGACATTTGCCAGGAATGCGGAGGTCGGTGTACCGGCCATGACTCCCCGGTGTACGGATCCGGTTTTCTTACATTGAAGATCAGCCGGGATCAGCATTTTCCGGAGGAATTCATACACATCCCCGTCCTCTTTTCCGAGAAAAGAAAGCTTCTCCATAAGAGATTCCGGAGGGATCGAATTGAAGTAATCATGAAGATCCGTCTTAAGACCGAAGAGCCGGCGGATATCACTGTCATTCCTGATCCTCCGCACAGCATCACAGGCTCCGGTATCCCTCCTGAAAGCATAGCAGTTACTCCTAAGCAGAGAGTCGTACTTAACGGAGAGTCTGTAGGCCAGCATCTTAAGGAAGATAAGATCATCGCCCTCATACAGATAAACGACCCTTTTCCCGGGACCCGAATTCTTGGAGATCTCCCGTCTTGCGGGTTCCGGCAGCTCAAGTGCACACGAAGACAGTGCCTCCGCATAAGGGAGATATCTCTTTTCATCGATGAAACTCCTTAAGTCCCTGCGTTCGGAGGCAGGCATATGTCGTGTCACCGCTCTGTATTCATAAAATTCATTCCAGCATTCTTCGGATGCCAGTTCTTCTGAGATCATCATGTTTTTCCGGAAAAATATAAAAAAGAAAGAGAAAACGCTTTGAAGGAATTAAAGCGTGCTTAATTCCACCGGACCGTACACATCCCGGCTGCCTGCAAAGCCCCTTTGAGGGATCCTGCTGGGCCCGGTCACAGGCGCGGATATTCCGCATTTCTCTTTCTTTTTTATCCGATCGATAGGAAATACCTTCTTCGTCAATTATACATTTGAGTGCATTTCCGTACAAGAAGTGAAAAAAATACCCTCCCTGCCGGCGGCCGGCAAAGAGGGCATGCATCAGTATATGGTCTTATGATCATTCATCTTTGAAAAGATCGGTCGAATAGTATCTGTCTCCGCTGTCGGGAAGAAGGACCACGATGGTCTTTCCCTCGGACTCGGGACGCTTTGCAACCTCAAGAGCTGCCCAGAGAGCCGCACCGGATGAGATGCCTACCTGGAAGCCTTCTGTCTTTGCAAGTTCCTTGCCGGTCTCAAAGGAAACCTCGTTGGGAACCGGTATGATCTCATCGTAGATTCCTGTATCAAGAGTGGCGGGTACGAATCCGGCTCCGATGCCCTGGATCTTATGTGCTCCTGCCTTTCCCTCGGAAAGAACGGGTGATGTGGCGGGCTCGACTGCGACGACTTTGACTCCGGCCTTCTTCTCCTTGAGATACTTTCCTGCGCCGCTTAAGGTTCCGCCGGTTCCGACGCCTGCAATGAACACATCGACCTCTCCGTCGGTATCGTTCCAGATCTCAGGTCCGGTGGTCTCGTAATGAGCCCTGGGATTGGCGGGATTCTCGAACTGTGAAGGGATAAAGCTGTTCTCGATCTGTGCATGGAGCTCGCCTGCCTTCTCGATAGCTCCCTTCATTCCCTTGGAACCATCGGTGAGAACGATCTCCGCACCGTATGCCTTTATGATGTTCCTGCGCTCTACGCTCATGGTCTCGGGAAGAACTATGATGAGCTTATAGCCCTTTGCCGCAGCAATGGCTGCAAGTCCGATTCCGGTATTTCCTGAGGTGGGCTCGATGATGGTGGATCCGGGCTTAAGAGAACCGTCCTTCTCCGCGGTCTCGATCATAGCCTTTGCGATACGGTCCTTTACGGATCCTGCGGGATTGAAATACTCGACCTTTGCAAGGACTCTTGCCTTAAGTCCGTATTTCTCCTCGATCCTGGTGAGTTCGAGAAGAGGGGTGTTACCGATAAGTTCTATAGCGCTCTTATATATCTTTGACATGATCATTTCCTCCTGTCATTTGTATTTTTTAAAAAATAAGTTCAACAGTTATTTACTATATAAATCCTTATTTGTAAACAGTGTATCAGCCCAGTGCCTTCACTGCCTCGAAGCCCTGCTCAAGGTCCCAGATGATATCATCGATATGCTCCGTTCCGATGGAAAGGCGGATGGTGCTCTGACTGATGCCTGCCGCCGCAAGCTGCTCGGGAGTCATCTCAGCATGGGTGGTATCGTAGGGATGAATGACGAGACTCTTAACATCGGCAACGTTTGCAAGAAGTGAGAATATCTTCAGACCGTCGATGAATGCATAGGCTTCCTTCTGTCCGCCCTTGATGTCGAAGGTGAAAATGGATCCGGCACCGTTCGGGAAATATTTATTGTAAAGCTCATGCTGGGGGTGATCCGCAAGTGAAGGATGATTTACCTTCTCAACAAGAGGATGATTTGCAAGGAATTCAACGACCTTCTTTGTATTCTCAACATGTCTGTCCAGTCTGAGCGACAGTGTCTCAAGTCCCTGGATGAGGATCCATGCGTTGAAGGGAGATATTGCGGAACCGGTGTCCCTGAGAAGGATCGCTCTGATATAGGTTACAAATGCTGCAGCTCCCACAGCGCCTACGAAGGATACTCCGTGATAGCTGGGATTGGGCTCTGTGAACTGAGGGAATTTTCCCGAAGCGCTCCAGTCAAACTTTCCGCCGTCCACGATGATGCCGCCGAGGGTCGATCCGTGTCCGCCGATGAACTTGGTGGCGGAATGAACAACGATGTCCGCTCCGTGCTCAAGAGGACGGATGAGGTAAGGTGTTCCGAAGGTATTGTCGATAACGAGAGGGATGTTGTGGGAATGTGCTATTTCCGAAAGTGCCTCGATATCGGGGATATCCGAATTGGGATTTCCGAGGGTCTCGATGAAGAGGACCTTTGTCCTGTCGTTTACGGCCGCCTTTACGCTCTCAAGATCGTGGATATCGACGAAGGTCGTATCGATGCCGTATCCGGGAAGAGTGTTATCCAGGAGATTGTAGCTTCCGCCGTAAATGCTGTTCTGGGCCACAACATTGTCGCCTGCCTTTGCAAGAGCGAGAATGGTATATGTGATGGCTGCCGCACCGGATGCCACCGCAAGTCCTGCGACACCGCCCTCAAGAGCTGCGACTCTCTCTTCGAGAACGCCCTGGGTGGAATTGGTAAGTCTTCCGTAGATATTTCCCGCATCCCTTAATCCGAAACGGTCCGCTGCATGCTGTGCATTATGGAAGACATAGCTCGTAGTCTGGTAAATGGGAACCGCTCTTGCGTCTGTAGCGGGATCTGCCTGCTCCTGTCCCACATGAAGCTGTTTGGTCTCAAACTTAAATTCGTGATCGCTCATTGTAATTTCCTCCTCTTTATATACCGCCTGCTGCTTTGCATTCATCTCTGCCTGCGGCTTGTTGTTTTGTTGTTGATATCAAGATACATTCTTTTCCTCTTCCTGTATAATCCGAAAAAATAAGAGCGGGCTATAAATTTTTTCTATACCCTGCTTCTTTAGTTCCGTTTATTTATGTAAGATCTTTTCCGTTGCCCTATTTCGGAGCGGACTTAGGGCCGGATATTGAAAAAACAGTCCGGACAGGATATGTCCCCCGGATGGTTCATCCTGAGCGGTACAGAAGGCCGTATTCTTTACTGTTTTAATGTCTTCTCTCATAAATTTTAATGCCTTCTTCCGAAGTGCTATAGGCTGAACCTATAATTGATAATAAATTGTCCGTATTTTACTCATCCGCGATTCGATGTGATAATCACCTCATGATCAGCGAAGATCAAATTAATTCAAAGGAGTAAAATATTATGAAAAACAAAATCGTTAACAGGATCGCAGGAACAATAGCAAGTGCAGTCATTGCAGGAAGCCTTCTTGCAGGATGCGGAAACGCCGCGGCCGGAAATACCGCATCAGAGGGCGCTTCCGGAAACACAGGAGCAGCTCAGGCAGCAGGAGGAGTCATCACGGTTGCAGCAAGCCAGACACCTCACTCCGAGATACTTGAGGAAGCTGCAAAGATCCTCAAAGATCAGGGCTGGGAACTTAAAGTTACCGTGTTTGACGATTATGTCCAGCCCAACAATGTAGTTGAATCCGAGGAGTTCAACGCCAACTACTTCCAGCACATCCCCTATCTCAATTCATTCAATGAGGAACAGGGAACCCATCTGGTAAATGCCGGCGGTATCCATTATGAGCCCTTCGGTATTTACGCGGGAACCAAGTCATCCCTCGACGAGATTGCTGACGGAGACGAGATAGCAGTACCAAATGATACTACCAATGAAGCAAGAGCTCTTCTCCTCCTTCAGGACAACGGAATCCTTACTCTCAGGGACGGAGCAGGCCTCACCGCTACCGTTAACGACATCGAATCCTACAACGTAAATGTCAAGATCGTCGAGCTTGCCGCAGAAAGCGTCAAGGACGCCATCCCCGATGCGGCATTCGTAGTCCTCAACGGTAACTATGCCCTTGAAGCAGGCCTCTCCGTAGGCAAAGATGCTCTCGCATATGAAGCAAGCGATTCAGAGGCCGCAAAGACCTATGTCAACATCATTGCAGTCAAAGAAGGACATGAGAATGACCCCGGGATCGTAGCACTTGTGGAGGTCCTTAAGTCCGATGCCATAACACAGTTCATCAAAGACACTTATGACGGAGCGGTAGTACCTTTCAACTGATGAGCAGGATCATAGAGATAAAAAAACTGAATAAAAGCTACAGGACCGATAAAGGCGAAGTCCAGGCTCTTACAGACATTAATCTGGAGATAGAAGAAAAGGATATTTACGGTATCATAGGCCTCTCGGGGGCGGGCAAATCCACCCTCGTGAGGTGTATGAACCTCCTTGAAAGACCCAATTCGGGTGAGGTAATAGTAAAGGGCAGTGACCTCACAAAGCTGAGTGACAAAAGTCTTAGAGAACAGCGGAAAAAGATAGGTATGATCTTCCAGCATTTCAATCTTCTTATGCAGCAGAGCGTTCTGGATAATGTCGCTTTTCCTTTGGAGATAGCCGGTACCGGTAAAAAAGAAGCCAGGAGGAAAGCTCTTGAATATCTGGAGACCGTCGGCCTTTCGGAGAAAGCATCCTCCTATCCCGCACAGCTGTCCGGAGGTCAGAAGCAGCGTGTGGCGATAGCAAGAGTCCTTGCATCCCGGCCCGATATCCTTCTGTGTGATGAGGCAACCAGTGCCCTGGATCCACAGACCACCAAATCCATACTCGGACTTCTTAAAGAGATCAACTCCAAATTCGGGATAACCATTGTGGTGATAACGCATGAGATGTCGGTCATACAGGAGATCTGTACACATGTTGCGGTGCTCGACCACGGAGTATTGGTTGAGAGCGGCACCACCGATGAGCTTTTCAGGGCTCCAAAGACAGATGAAGCCAAAAGACTTGTGTTCAGCGGAAGCGAGCACATCATCAACATGACATCCGAAAATGTCGTAAGGATATCCTTTCACGGCGGAAGTGCTTATGAACCCATTCTCGGAAATATCATCCTGGAGATCAAAACACCGCTGAATATTCTTTATGCCGACACACGTACCGTAAACGGAAATGCCGAGGGTGAGATGCTGATACAGCTTCCCCCGGATGAAGAAAAAGCAAAACGCATAACCGATTATTTCAGAGAAAAAGGACTTGATCCGAAGGAGGTGGAAAGCAATGCTTACAGGCAAAGAAATTCTGATGATACTTGAGGGTCTTCGGGACACTCTCATCATAGTAGGTCTTTCCACGGTTTTCGGTTATATCCTGGGACTGCCCCTGGGAATAGTCCTGGCGGTCACCGATAAGGAGGGCATAAAGCCAAACAGGATCGTCTATAAAACACTGGATCTTATAACGAATGTACTGAGAAGTTTTCCATTCATAATACTTCTTGTTGTACTCATACCGCTCACAAGAGCCATAGTCGGAAAAAGCTACGGTACCGGTGCCACCATCGTTCCGCTCGTCGTGGCTGCGGCACCATTCATAGGGAGAATGGTAGAAAGCTCGCTCAAGGAAGTTGACAAGGGTGTTATAGAAGCCGCACAGAGTCTCGGTGCGGATAATCTTACCATTATATTCAGAGTGCTGATAACCGAAGCAAGGACTTCACTCCTCGTGGGGGCAACCATTGCTTTCGGTACCATCCTGGGCTACTCTGCCATGGCAGGCGCTGTCGGAGGCGGCGGACTGGGAAGTATTGCGATAAGATACGGGTACAACAGATTTCAGCCGCAGATACTGTGGCCTTCCGTTATAATCCTCATACTGCTGGTACAGTTGTTCCAGATACTCGGAACACGCATATCCAGGAAACTGGACAGGAGAAAATAGGAACTACTTTTTAAGGATCTTTCCGGCCAGGGAGAACACGGCAAAGAAAAGGATATCAACGGCAACGATGGTAGAACCCACCGGGGTGCTGTAGAGGATCGATACCACCATTCCCGCGAGCGTACATACGACGGACAGTATCGCGGAACATATCGTCACAGACAGAAAGCTCTTAAATACCCTCATTGCCGAAAGCGCAGGGAATATGACAAGCGCCGAGACCAGCAGGGATCCGACGAGATTCATAGCAGTGACGATAATGACAGCTATGATGACAGCGATCAGAAGATTAAAGGCATTGACCTTTGTTCCCACTGCCCTGGCAAAGCTCTCATCAAAAGTCACGGAAAATATCCTGTTGTAAAACAGGATGAACAGCACCACCACCGTAACGGACAAAAACGCACAGAGTATGACCTCGGCCCCCGTAAGAGTAAGGATCGAAAAGGATCCGAAGAGAGTTGTACAGACATCCCCCGAAACATTCGAAGACGTGGGGAACATATTCATAAGGAGATACCCGACAGCCAGTGCACCGACAGAAATCATGGCGATCGCGGCGTCTCCTTTTATTTTTGCATTCTGTCCGCTCCAGAGCAGAATGACTGCACTCAGTATCGTGACGGGAAGGGTAAGGATCATCTCATCCGTAAGCCCCACCACCGCGGCAACCGCCATGGCTCCGAAGGCAACATGGGACAGTCCGTCTCCTATATACGAAAACCTCTTGAGCACCAGGATCACACCCAGGAGTGACGCACAGAGTGCTATCAGAACACCGACTATAAAAGCATATCTGACAAAGGAATGCGAGAGGTACATAAGCAGTGTATCGATCACTTTTCATCACCTCCCGGCATATATATCTTTCCTTCATCCGACTTAAGATAATCCTCTGTGGTTCCGTAGAAAAATCCGGATCCCAGATGAAGGATGTGGCTGGCATATCTGACCGCGGAAACGATATCATGGGATATCATTATGACCGTGATGCCCTCGTGGTTAAGTTTTGCGATCAGCTCGTACATCTCAAGGGTGACCTTGGGATCCAGGCCCGAAACAGGCTCATCCAGAAGGATCATTGTCTCGGTCGCGCAAAGCGCCCTGGCAAGAAGCACTCTCTGCTGCTGCCCTCCGGAAAGCTCCCTGTAACAGCGGCCCGAAAGCTCCTCTATGCCAAGCCTTCTCATATTTGACAATGCCAGCTCTTTATCTTCTTTGTTATAGAAAAATCTCTTTCCGAGCCTTGACTGACATCCGGAAAGGACCACCTCATACACCGAGGCGGGGAAATCCTTCTGGACCACTGTCTGCTGGGGAAGATATCCTATTCCGGTAGAATCGAGTCCATCCTCATAGATCACACTTCCGGACATGGGAGCCCTGAGCTTCAGTATCGTCTTCATAAGAGTGGATTTACCCGCGCCGTTTTCTCCGACGATGCAGAGATACTCTCCCCTCTTCACATCAAAACTCAGGTCCCTGACAAGGACCGTATTTTCATAACCCAGTGTGAGATTTTTACACGATAAGATAGCCATTATACATCACACTCACTGCAGATCCCGTATAGTACCGTTCTGATGCGGTCAATACGAAATCCATGTTCTTCCTTAACATGCTTCTCAAGTGCCGTGACATCTCTGCACTCAAGATGGATCAGCCTTCCACACTTCTCGCACTTCATATGGATGCAGTCCGCATGATCGCATCTGCCTCCGAGATACTCATAGCACGCACTGCTGTTCTCATCGATGATATACTTTTTGACTTCTCCGGAGGATACCATCTCCTCCAGCTGTCTGTAGATGGTGGTCCTGCCCATCGGGCGTCCCATAAGTGCGAAATGATCGTAAACATCCGCGGCGGAGAAATGCTCATCCCCTCTGCCGTCCAGATATTCCCTGAGTTCTTCCTTATGTTTCGTCTTATATTTTCCCTTTGATTCCATCCGGCATCACCTCCGAAACCGTATATGTCAGGCATTTTCACATATGCCTTTTACATATATCCGAAAAATAAAATGAAACTGATTTCCAAATTCATATTATATCAGTGAAAAAATCACTGTCAATACGGAAATGAAAACCGGTTTCATTTTATGAATGGGCCAAAAAAACTGTATTTAAGGTATCAGTTGCTTACGGATCTTTCCAGATAAGGGGCAAGTCCGTCGTGATCGTTGTCCTCTGAAGTGACAGTATCCGCAGATCTCTTTACCGTATCTGAGGCATTGCACATGGCGATGCCCAGTCCCGCAGCCTCGATCATGGATATGTCATTCTCTTCGTCACCGGCCGCTATGGTGTTTTCAACCGGGATACCCAGATATTCCGAGAGCCGCTTTACCGCAGAACCCTTTCCCGCATCCTTTGTGATGATCTCCATATACCATGGATCTGATTTGGAATAAACGGTAGTGAGCGTATCCCCGTATTTCTCCATGATCTCCAGTCTGAATCTCTCCACCTTATCCCGGTCGTGCATCTCCACCGCGAGTATCTTGCAGGGATCTTCGGGAAGACTGCCCGCAATATCATCAGTCACCACAAGGGGCCTTTTGATTATCTTGTTATAATACTGCATCTCTTCTCCGTTATCGGGGGTAACGATGCTGTGGTCAGTATAGGTCTGGCAGTGTATCCCCCGCTCCGCAGCCAGTGCAAATATCTCAGGTACGAACTTAAGCGGAACGCCTGTACGGAAGACCGTCTTTTTCGTATCGCATTCGTATATCAGGGCACCGTTATAGCATATGAGGTACATTCCGGGATATTCCAGTCCCAGCTCGCTCCTGACGCTTATGACATTATCGACGCCCCTTCCGGTACTGATGGCGAACACGTTCCCCGCGGCCACAAAATCATCGAGTGCCTTTTTTGTTTTTTCCGATATCCTCTTGCCTGTCGTAAGAAGTGTTCCGTCCATATCGGAAAAAAATATCTTTTTTTTCATACTCATTTATCAGATCTGTTCCTTTGCAAAAAATACCGGGATCAGTGTCCCCGACCCCGGTATTATATCATATGCAGAACCTGTATTTACTTTTCATATCAGGCGCATCATAGAGAGTTAACACATCCGATGAATACGGGAAGTCCCGTCTCGTTGTCGACTATCGCATATACGAAGGGACGGGTAAGGAAGATATCGATGGGCTCTTCGTATTCCGCTACCGCATCGCATCCGAGCACTGCTATTGCGGTTACGGCTGCGGCTCTGGTTCCCATCCTGTCAACCTCTATATGTGTCCTGTGGAGGACATCATCTATCCAGACCTGATATCCGTCGGCATTCGATCTCATCAGTCCGGTAAGGTCGGAAGAGGTCTTGTCAAAAGGCACTTCCATACCGAGATCCGTAAGGACCTGCTTCATCGAAGCATCATAATCCATGGAAAATTCAGGGATCATAACGCGGATATCTCCGCCGTATGTTTTTGCATTCCTGACCGCTCCGGCAAAATCGGCGGAATCCGCTGCTATCTGTCTTACGTAATCCTCAACGCCGACTCCCTCTTCCGGAAGGATTCCCACGAATGAAAACTCTCCTCCCTTATAGGGACGTACAAATCCGAGTCCGCCGCCGAGTTCAAAATAAAGATCCTCATTACTGCAGAGATATGTCACATTGCCTTTACTTCCGTCATAATTGGTAAAGGATCTGTCTTCACTGATCCGGTCCTCTTCATATTCGTTCTGCCACTCGCCCTCAAATGCGAGAGCATTGATGAGATACATCTTGGCTTCATCGGGGATGTGGTCGATTATCTCCGGGATCATATCATGAGTCTGATCCTTTACCCATGAATTGATGTCACCAACGGTCGTATCGTCAAAAGGAGCTCTCCAGATATCCGCACCGTAATAGCTCTTTGCCGCAGAGGCAAATTCCGGAAGGACCTCCCAGCCGCACCCGTCCTTAAACCATACGGAATTTGCAACATTCCAGCTGACCTCCTCCGCATCCGAAAGGTGCTCCGAGAGAGCATACATGATCTCATTCATATCCTCACAGGAAACGCCGCCTCCTATGCTGTTTTCGATCTGGGAAAGAGTTTCTCCCTTTGCGCCGTTTTCCAGCATGCCGAATGCCATCATCATGGATGTGGGGGAGATAAGGATATTTTTTCCGTCCCCTTCTTCTGCAATAGTCTGAGCAAAGAGATCCGTTGATGCGGATGAAAGCGATGAGATCCATTCATCACTTACCTCTCCCGAATATGATACTTTTATCACCTCGGCATCTGCGGTGATATTTTCAAGTCCGTGCTCTTCAGACACCGTATTTCCAGATACTTCCCGGCCACTTTCTTCATCCCCTGAATTGATCACGCCTA
>CAMNEB010000012.1 GCA_946536155.1 uncultured Lachnospiraceae bacterium
GTCATCTGAGACCGTCAAACATCCTGTTATAATCATACTCCGAATAAAATGCCTCTATGCCGTCAAAATATTCCATGTATGAATCCGCCTTAAGCTCATGTTCGCCGGCTGCCATCCATCTTAAGATCCTGTCCGAGATCTCTCCGCTGTAATGCTGCATATCAGAGTAATTACCCAGATCGGTCACCATGTCCGTCTCGTCAAAAAAGCAGAACAGCCTGACATTGTCATACTTAAGCAGTTCTTCCGTGATGATCTCCATGGTCTCTATATAGGCGGGGAACTTTCCCTCGACCACGTAGTTGTAATACCAGTCCCCGATGCTGTAGGGAGGATAGAAATAATAAAATTCCACATCCGGGTTTTCCGCGATGTTTGCAGTAAGATTTGCCCTTATATTTTCCAGGAGCATCTCTTTTTCATCAGATGTCAGTCCGCTCTGATCCGTATACTTTTCAAGTCCGGGGGCATCGGGGATCTCTCCGCCCGTGTTTTCCAGCACCATCTGAAGGGCATATGCGGGGCCTAAAGGTCTTTCCTCCGCGAATCTCATGTAGGAATCGAAGGTATCCGCGGGGACACCCCTCACCGTCCTTGAGATCTCAGCATTCACATAATCAAAAAGAACGTCCGCATTGTATATATACGAATCATCGTTGAAAGGATCGTCATCATTCAAAAAAACAGGATCCGCCGCGCCGGGATTTCTGTAATCCTTGTCAGTTAAAGCAAAGAACAGATCGATGCTCCTGATCACAACGGACAGGTCCGGATTATACGAAAGCGCCTGTCTTTCGGCATCTCCGATCTCCTTGTAATAACCTCCCGCATATGTGGCCTTCACACTGTTTACTCCGAAGAGTTCATCCACCAGGGATGTATTGAAGTTCTCCGACATGGAGGTTCCGGTGACAAGAGCGTCATATTCACAGTTTCTCATGATACCGTTATTCTGGTATCTCTCATTGTTCAGTATGTAGGAGATGCCCTTTAGAGGTCCGTGGTAATGGAAAAACGGATCCACGGACACAACAAGTGCGGCGACCGCGATCATAAGTATCAGGGTCACCGACAGCTCCTGTATAAGAAATTTTTTCCAGACTTTTTTATCCTGCATGATATATCTTTCCCGGATCCGGGCCGGCGCTTTAAGCGGGCCTTCCGGATCTCATCAGAACTGAAAGTAAATAAATCCCGCAACGGAATTGGCATAGAGGAACGACCATACGAACAGTATTCCCGTTACCAGCGCGGTGCCGAAATTCGGCTTGTATTTTTTCTCATATATGTTCTTTGTAAACAGGATTCCCGCAAATGTCAGAACATAAAAGAGAGGTATGGCGATGTTCAGATGATATCTCACAAACGGCACCGTACCCATGTCGAACGAATCATAGAAGGCAGCGGCCGGCATGATATGGTGAAGATCAAACATCTGCTTTATGAATGTAAATGCATGGGAGATATCGGGAGATGCAAAGAGCACCCAGAATATGTTCACAAGAACAAAGGTGACCGCCATCCTGATGACCTTCGGAACCTTTTTGTAACGGTCTCCCGCAAGTCTTTCAAGCACCATCACAAATCCGTGAAGCGCGCCCCAGAGTATGAAGGTCCAGTTTGCACCGTGCCAGAAACCGCTGATGAGAAAGATCGCCATCATGTTCAGATAGGTCCTGACCCTGCCTTTTCTGTTTCCTCCCAGGGGAAAATAGATATATTTGCGAAGGAACGAGGTAAGGGAAATATGCCACCTCTTCCAGAAATCGCTGACCGAATCCGCTTTATACGGGGAGTTGAAGTTCATGGGGATATCGATGCCGAGCATTTTGGCCGTGCCCGCCGCCATATCGCAGTATCCCGAGAAATCAAAATATATCTCGAAGGTATATGCAATGGAGCAGAGCCACGCTTCGCCCATGGTCATGGCAGCTCCCGTCGTAAGTCCGTACCCCGCAGCGCCGCCGAACCTTGCGGCAAGGAGCAGCTTTTTGGACATTCCTGCGGTAAACCATACAAATCCCGTAGCTATGTTTTCGGGATCCGGGGCAAACCTGCTCTTATCGTTTATCTGTGGAATAAAATCCTTCCAACCCGTTATGGGACCCAGTATCATCCTGGGGAAAAACCACACATAGCACAGATAATCCAGGGGCTTTACATCCTTTGTCTCATCCCTGTAGGAATCAACGACCCATGTGATCATCTGGAATGTGTAATAGCTTATCGCAACCGGCTGGATGATATCGATCGCGGTAAATCCGGTACCCGCGATGCGGGCTAAGTTCTCCGCAAAAAAATTCAGATATTTGAACAGCAGCAGCGGCAGGACATTTACCGATACCGTAAACGCAAGGAGAGCCCTGCTCTTATGCTTTAAGAGCAGGGACGAGAGCAGGAAGCCTACTATGGAAGATGCCGCAAGTATCGCAAATGAATACAGTCCGTAGGTCATGAAGAATATCATCGAAGAGATGATGAGAACTGCCTTGGCGGCATCGTCTTTTCCGAAACGCCTTGCCGTAAAATAGCACACAAGGACGACCGGCATGAAGATGAAAAATTTTAAAGACAAAAAACCCAAATTATCGTAACCTTTTCTATTTTATATTTTCTATTGCTTCTTCGCTTCCCTCACCGGTATCGTCGGGAGCCCTGAACTTGCCCTCATCCACAAGTCTCAGGAAAGCATCCACCACATCGGCCTGCAGCTGGGTTCCGCGAACCTCTTTTATGATGGACACGACCTTTTCGAATTTCATTCTGGGTCTGTAATGACGCTTTGAGTACATCGCATCAAAAGTATCCGCAACGGAGATGATCTGTGCGACCCTGGGTATCTCATCACCCTTGAGTCCTCTGGGATATCCCTTTCCGTCGGGACGTTCGTGATGACATCCCGCACCCGTTGCAAGCTCGGGCATGATGCTTATATCCTTGAGGGCATCATATCCGAGAGTCGTATGTGACTTGATGATCTGAAACTCTTCTTCGGTGAGCTTGCCGTCCTTGTGGAGGACTTCCTTGTCTATACCGATCTTGCCTATATCATGGAGAAGTGCGATATTGTAATACTTCTCGACTTCTTCCTCATCGTATCCCAGTTCCCTTGCGAGCATGGCGGTATATTCCGCAACTCTCGTGGAATGTCCCCTGGTATAATCATCCTTCATATCGATGATCCTCGCAAAGGCTTCAACCATCTCTCGTATGAGAGTCTTCTGCTCTTCTGCCTTGGCGATGAGTCTGGACATTCTGTGATCGGCATAGAGTCTTGCTCCGAATCCTATCGCCATCATGAGTGCCAGGGCAAGGAGCATCCTCACCATGATGTGCTCGAAGAACGCTCTCCTCTTGTGGATGTTCACTCTCAGTTCCGTACTGCTGAGTCCTCTGGGATCCTTAACATTCATGACAAAAGTATAGTCTCCGCCATGAAGATTGGTATAGCCTATGGGATTGAGCTCGCTTCTTCTGACAGTCGTGTCTTTTTTCTCAAAGCCCTCCAGCCTGTATGTGACCTCGGGATTCATGAGGGAATAGTTAAATACATAACTGTATACCGTAACCCTCTCAACATCATCGCTAACCGTAAAGTTCCCGTCTTCGTCGGGATAGATGAACTCACCGTCCGCTTCTATGAAGGGCACTGCCATCTTGAAGTTCTTAACATTCTCATAGCGCTTCTCTATATTGACATAGGCAACACCGGTGCTGCCTGCGATATAAAGATCACCGTCGTCCGTAAGTTCGGAGTATGAGTTTGCATTTGCTATGCAGGGAAGACCGTTGTCGGTTCCGTAATAGACCGTGGTGAAATTCCCGTCATCAAGGACATCGTCAACATCCGCAACATAGATACCGTTGCTGCCAAGTACCCACATCTCGCCAAGATCGTTCTCGTAGAGATCGAAATTGTTCGAATACGGGAACTTCTCTATGGTCGTCACATTGCAGTTTCTGTCCATGTAAGCTATTGAATTACTGGTGACTATCCACAGAAGATCTCTGGAAATATCCCTCTTGATCCTCATGACGACATCGGAATACATTCCGGTCATGGTGCCGAAATGCTCCGTTCCGTGATCCGTGATCCTGTATATTCCGCCGCCGTCGGTACCCAGTATGGGATTACCGTCATAGTCTTCCGCGCAGGTCAGTATCTCGGTATTGTCTATACCGTCATCTTCATCGTATACTCTGACGATCTTGTCATTTTCTATCACGGCGAGTCCGCCGGTGCAGGCTACAAGGAAGGATCCGTCCTCTTTTTCGTATACGCATCTTACCCTCTCCGAAGGCAGACCGTCATCTGCGGTGAACTTGAGCACCTTGCCGTTTTCGTATCTGACCAGCGGATTGTCTCCGAAGGTACAGATCCATATGCGGTCTTTGCTGTCCCTGAAAAGAGACCTGATCCTGCAGCCCCTGAACATATCCAGAAGGTCCTTGTCGACACATCTTTTACCCGATGCGTTAAAGGAAGATGATATGGGGACAGCATCAAGGACCTCGCCGTTTTCAAGTGCGATAAGACCCTCGCTCTTAGTTCCGATATAGAGCCTGTCGTCACATTTAATGACTGCATTTACGACAGTGTCGCTTAAGCCGTACTGTTCGAACACGTCCGTGAACTGGTTCGGAACGACCTTCATAACGCCCTGTCTCGAGGATACGAACCACAGATTGCCCTGATAGTCCGTCATGACATGCTCAAACGAGGTGTTCATCGGAACCCCGGAGACAATGTGGAAAAATCCCCTGCTGATATATCCAAGTCCGCTGTCCGTACATACCCAGACAACCCCGGACGAATACTCAACGGAATTGACATAGCTCAAGGGTGCGATGTTTATCGTATTTTTGACAGCAAGGCCCTTTTCGTCCAGGACACCGTAATACACCCTCGAGCCCGTATCGCCTATATAGACATAACCGGGATTGTTCTCATCCGCACACATCGAATGAATATTATCTATCCCGAGATCTTCCGGAGTAAAGTATTTGATCACCCGTCCGTCCTTCATGAGGAAAACGGCTCCGCTCATGGTTATTCCGTAGAGCAGATCGTTCCCGACGATCTGGATGTGGCGGACATAGAGATCCTCCAGTGCGGGATCGTCTATGATATGCATGTTAAGGTCCGTATCGACATAGGCCATTCCGCCGGTCGTTGCGATATATATATTTCCCGAGGAATCCTCGTCGATATCCCTTACGGTAAGCGCCCCGAGTCCGTCGCTGCGGTTGTAGATCCTGAATTCGCCTTTCTCCATGACAGCGACACCGCTGTCATTTGTTCCGATCCAGAGCCTGTCCTTCGAGTCGACGTAAAGCTGTATGATACTGGATATCCCGACGGATGAGCTGATGCGTTCAAAGGAGTTGCCGTCGTGGCGGATCAGTCCGCTGTAGCTGCCTATCCATATGAAGCCTTCGGATGTCTGGGCTATTGCATTTGCTTCCGAGGTAGGAAGGCCGCTCTCATTGTCATACAGCACCGCGGAAAAACCGGAGTTCTTTCCCAGGAAATAGTCCGCCGCATCCGCGGCAGTCTCTCCGCCGGAGTATGCCTCCGCAGCTGTGTCCTTCTCCTCCGCCAGTGTATACAGGCATGGCGTCAGGACCGAACATGCGGCCAAAATGACCGCAGCAAACAAGCCGGCGATCCGTCTTTCGTTTCTGATCACTACTTTCAACAAATGACCGTTCATCATCTGTTCCCCCGAAAATAAAATTGATCTTATAAAAATATCAGATTATCGACATAAATACGGTTATCGAAATGAACGAAAAGACCGTAGTAACTATTATACCCTTTGCAAGGACATCTGTCCTCTCCCCTGTTTTCTCGGCCTGTATCATAGGGAGATTTCCCACAGGGACGGCGCACATGAGACAGAATGTCCTGATCATGTCTTCGGAAGCTCCGATGGCGGAAAGGGCCATGACCGTAACCAGCGGGACCATTACAAGTCTCACCAGTATGAAGGCCCAGAGCTTTATATCCTTTATGCTCTCAAGCAGGTTGCTCCGTGCTACCGATGCTCCCAGCAGCACCATTGACAGAAACACCGTGGGAGAACCGATATAATCGGCGATCTTTACGACAAAGTCGGGGAGCTTAAGATCAAACCAGAAGATCACAAGGGCAAATACCGACATTATGACACCGGGACTGAATACCTTTCTCAGGTTCATCTTCTCTTTGCCGGAGGACAGGGTTATGATCCCGTGGGTGTAGAAGAACAGGCAGTAAAAAACATTGCAGATGATCACGTATATCATCGCATTTTCCGGGAGGATCGCCTTGGCGACGGGTATTCCCAGAAAGCCCACGTTCCCGTATATGCACATCAGGGTATAAAACTTCCTCTCATCCCTTGGGATCCTGATGATCACGGGGATCACATATCCCAGGAGTATGAACAGAAAATACACTCCGGCACTGACATATACTCCGCCCAGGAAATCCCTGTGGCTGACTGTTATATTTCCGGTGAGAATGGTCGATACAATAAGTGCCGGGTTGCATATATCCACGACAATGCGCGATATCACGGGTGTTGACTGCGGTGTCAGTACTTTCCTCTTCTGCAGCCAGAAGCCCGCTCCGGCTAAGATGGCTATCACCGCCATCTGCTGAATGACTACTATGGTTCCCAAAACATATTCCTTTCGATCTTACTTAAGAAATGCGGCTATGGTCTCTCTGTCCGTCCCGGGGAGCACCTTCATAAGATGCTTTATGATCCTCTCCCGCGACTCCTCAGGTGACCTTCCGTATGCGCCCCTGCACAGCTCTTCGCCCCAGAACCTGTCAGCGATGTCATATCTGCAGTTGCCCCATCCGTATTCCTCTCCGTTCCTGCGTTTGGAGTATTCATAATCACATGGCACAACATAGGTCTGCATCTGAAGCCTGGTGATGACTGTTTCAAAGCCCTTGTTGCCGCCTTTTACATAATTCAGGTCCTTTTTGATCTCAGCGGTGAGCAAAGCGCCTCTGCTCTCCAGATGGTCGATCACTCCCTTGTCCCCAAAGGAAGCAAGGCCGTCCTCGTACCTTGCGTCAAAATCGTAACCGTCGCGCCTCATATTGCAAAAATCCGGAAACCATTCCGGACTTATGAAACCGGCTTTTTTGTCAAAAAACTTGCCGTAGACGAGAGAATGCGAACGCAGAACGGAGCCCTTCCAGTCCCATGCGGGCCATTCCACTCTGCCGCCCGACCCACCATTATACCACGCAGACTCCGAGACATGCTCTTCCAGTGAAAAACCCTCTATTCCCGATACAAAAAACGGGAGAAAACCGGTCTTTGCCACGGTCTGTATAAGCTTTTGTTCTGTTCCGATAACAGGTATCTTCATCATAATCCGCCTTTGGAAAATAAATTTACCTGTACAATTATATCTTAAGCAGGGATTTTTGTTTAATTTTTTAAAAAAAAGTGCTTTTTTCAGATAATTTGATATAATTAACAATGTATAGTTATTTTCTTAGGGGAAATACTTATGACAAAAAGAAAAATAGCTGTCTTTGCAACCGGCTGGGGCGCAGATATACTTGCACAGTTTATGCGGGGCATGAGAGATGTCCTCATTCCGCAGAATACGGATATCTATCTGTTCCTCAACTATGTGACGGTCGGTTCCAGCGAAGAGGGGCGTCACGGTGAACTGAATATCTTCAGTCTTCCCAATCTCAAAGATTTTGACGGTGCCGTCATTATCTCTAATCTTATTGATTATCCCGAAGAAATAAAAAAGATCATAAAAAAATGCCACGATGCGGGCATTCCCGTCTTAAGCCACGGTGTTGTCACGGAAGGCGCCCATAATGTCATAACCGATAACCTGGGCGGAATGTGCGACCTTGTGGAGCATCTTATTTTGCAGCACGGCGTAAAGAAGATCGCTTTTCTCGCCGGAGACCGCATAAACGGCGATTCCAACGAGCGTCTTGAAGCCATAAGGACTACCTGTGCGAAGCATAATGTGCCTTTTGGCGATGATAATATAGTATATACCTACTGGGATCTCGGAAATGCCAGAAATGCCGTAAAGCATTTCTATGAGTCCGGTAATTTCCCCGATGCTTTCATATGTGCCAACGACGAGATTGCAATGGTAAGTATCGTCGAAAGTGAGAAATTAAAACTGCGCGTACCCGAAGATATCATTGTCACGGGATTTGACTGTATTCCCCAGGCCCAAACCTTCTATCCGAATATCGCCTCCGTCGACCAGAACTCTGCGGAGCACGGAAGAGTCTGCGCAAAAGAGCTCCTGAACCTGATAGAAGGCGGAGAAGCGAATCCCATCACCAGGATCCCCTGCACATTCATACCGGGTGAGAGCTGCGGATGCGAGTGTGATCCCGAAACTGCCGACAGGCGTTTAAGACTCGGCACCACCATATTCAATCATACTCAGGCAATGACCGCCTCATCATGGCACACCCTGCACATCGAACGTCTCATCATCAACTGTGAATCCTACAATGAGATCAAGAAGAACCTCACTGATGTGCTCAGTACGGATCATTCCTTCGAAGGCAACAATTTCCATGTCATATTCGATCCCGCATCCTACAGATCCGAAGCCGAATCGGGTTCACAGCCGGATATCGTCGAATACAATGATAAGATGGATGTCATATTCTCTCTCAGAAACGGCAAGGTCCAGAACATCCGCTCCATCAATGTAAGGACTCTGATCCCCGGCATAAGCGATACGGACGATCCTCACATGTATGTATTCCTTCCCGTTCATGAGCGCGAGATCAGAATAGGATACATAGTCTTTACAGACTGTTACGACGAGCTCGAATCAAGGGCACTCAGGGATTATATGGAAAGATTCATGGCTTCCATGGAAAAATCCAGAAAGGCAATGTATCTGAGAGCGATCAACGATTCCATCAGGGAGCTCTCACATGTCGATGCTCTCACGCATGTCAAGAACCGTGCGGCATACGAGTCGAGGCTGGAGGAGATCCGCAGAAAAGCCCAGCATTCCGGCAGAGTGGAATTCGGCATAGTGCTCTTCGATATCAATAACCTGAAGAAGATAAATGACGAGCTCGGACATTATGCGGGTGATGAATATATCAAGAACGCCTGCAGACTCATCTGTATAACCTACAAGAACAGCCCCGTCTACAGGATAGGCGGAGATGAGTTCGTTGTAATACTCGAAGGAAAGCCTTTTGCCAGACGCGAAGAACTGCTCACAAGCTTTGTCCAGGAGATGAATAAGCTCATGAGCAGCGATATACCGGCCGAGGAAAGAGTCTCCGTAGCTTACGGAATGTCGATACATGAGAGCAGCGGCGAGTCAATAGACGATGTCGTAAAGCGCGCCGACGAGATCATGTATGAGACCAAGAAAAAGATGAAAGCAAAGAAATGATCCGCTACGGCATGGGCTGTCCCTGTGCTCCCGCGGAAAGCGTGGGATCGGGCTCGCTTATGACCGTCTGTGTACCGTCCGGGGCTATGTAGATCTCGCCTCCGTCAGGTGTCTTTACACTCTGGCTTCCGTCGGGATACATGACCACCACATTGCCCTCTTCGGATATGATGGTGACGGATCCGTCTTCACCGATCACGATCTGATTTCCGGAATCATCCACGGGAATGATGTTCCCGAGTTCATCAAGGAAGGATGAGAATCTTGAAAGCCCCGAAGAAACAGCAGAGTATCCCAGTTCTTCGGTAAGTGTCCTCTGATTTGTATAAAGGCTCGTTCCGAGCCCCAGTCTTCCCCCGGGTATGGTGACTCCGAGAGCCGAAAGGGTTGTCGGGAGCATATCCAGCGTCGAGTAAGATCTGTAAGCATCCCTGACGGGGCTTACGGGTGCATTCATCACACAGGTATAAACCCTTCTGACATAGCTCCTGTCTATATTACGGCAATAAGTCGCATCCATCGTGGGATGATCTCCCATCAGGACTATCGTGGTATTTTCATAAAAATCCTGCTGTCTTATCCAGTCTATCAGCTCCGTCACCTGTTTGTCGGAGCATGCGTAGACGTTGGAATACCCATCCTCAAATTCATCTCCGCACAGCTCGCATGTGTATCCGCCCGTCATATGGGTATCAACGGTCAGAAGAGTCAGATTAAAAGGCTCTTTGCTCTCCCCAAGTTCCGTCAGGGTCTCCTTTGCGAAGCTCAGCAGCTTTTGATCCTCAAATCCCCACCATACATAATATCCGGGAGGGATATGGGAGGTGCGCTGCGCCCAGTGCAGATCGCGGAATTCAAAGTTTCCGTGGTTGGTCATATACAGTCTTCTTCCGCCAAAGCCCACGGAAGAGCCGCACATAAATATCTGTCTGTAGCCGGCATCTTCAAGGATATCTCCCAGAGTCGTGATTGTCGGGAAAAAGGCTTCCTGCGTATCCATATCATTCCGGTCTATGCCTCCCGTCTGGAGAGGAAGACCCGAAGTCGATGAAAAGATCGCTCCCATAGTCCAGGTTCCGCCGTTATACGCATAGCCCCCGTCAAGAAGGGAGCCTTCTCCGTATGAGCCGGAGAAATTCTCATTCTCCTGTGAAAGCAGAGTAAGGCGGGGGATCACATTCACATCAAACGCGCCGCCTACGGCCTTGTCCGCAAATGTCATCTCCATTGATTCAAGATAGATGAAGATCAGATTCCTCTTCCGCTCAGGGAATGTAAGATCCACCCCGGCAGGATCCGTATAATAGCACTCGATAAAATCCTTTGAATCACCCTTTTCCCACGGCGTCATCTCAGATGCAAGGGAGGCTTCAAATGCATCCCAGGGTCCGGGCTCGGCTGCTTCTGCAACTGCTTCATCCGGAGCAGCGGGAACGGGGGTGATCTCTACGATCTCGGGCGGAACATATGCTTCCCTCTCCACGGCCCTGAAGCCGGCAAATCCGAAGAATTCATCCACCTTCAGCCATTTTATCCCGAATATGGCAACAGACCATGCCGAAACGACGCTGAGCAAAAGCGTCCATTTGAGCATGGTGATATGAGTATCGTATCTTTTTTTCAAAAACAGGAAGAGCCAGACAAGAAAGCCCGTTAACAGGATAGCGGGAACAAGGGCACCGAGGATGAATTTCCTGACCATATCCGAACCGGTGCCTTCAAGCATTCTTACCTGAAAGAGAAAATCATTGATGGTAAGATTATTTCCCCATACCGAGTACATCCACAGGACGCCGAAGGTAAAGAGAAACAGTGCAAATACAAGAACGATTGCAAAGCCTGATGCGATTATCTTAATGCTTTTATGTTTCATGACAAAAAACGGCTTAACGGGAGATCACTCTCCTGAAGAATTCAAGCATTCCGTCATTTGCTTCGATGCTCTCCTTCCACTCCCAGTGGCTGATGTTGAACACATGAAGAAGATGGATTCCCTCTTCCGCGGTCCAGTACATATCCTCATGATAAAAACCGTGCTTATCGAGCACTTCCTTGAGATAGACGGTCTGGATCCTCAAGGAGTCATTCTCGGAATCGATGATCTGAATGGGAGGAAGCTTAAGTCCGGGAACAGTCTCGGATGCCGCCATATGTCCGTTCCAGGGCGCATCCTCTCCGTCTTTTCCAAGCATCATATCCCGGTATGCCTTTGCGCTGCCTTCTCCGTTGGGTGTGGCAGGTCTGTCTGAAATATAGAGCTCCCCTGTCTCTGTCACGGGGCTGCTAACCGAAACGGCGCTTATTTCAAAAGAAGGCTTTCCCACGGAATATATCTTCTGAAGCTCGGGACTTAAGGTTATACAGGTCGTAAGGATCGAGAGATGTCCTCCCGCAGAGTCGCCGCAGACCAGCACTTTTCCCAAATCGAACCCCCTGCCTTTGCCGTATCTGTCCAGCCACTCAAGAGCCGCGAATATATCGGATACTATCGCGCCGAGGCCGAGATCGGTCTCCTGGAGAAGCCTGTAATTCATTCCCATGACCGCAAATCCCTTTGATGCAAGATATCCGAGATATCTCTCCGAAATATCGACGGTTCCGTACATCCATCCGCCGCCGTGTATATAGATCACGGTAGGAAGGCTCCCGTTTTCCGCCTTAAAATCCGCGGGATAATAGAGATTGAGCATATGGGCGGGATCGTAATCCCCGAGATATGCTATATGCTTCTCGGCCCTGAAGCCGCTGGGATCCACGCCGTTTGGATAGTCTGCGGCATTGCCCTTTGCGATCGCATCCCAGTAATCTATCAGATACTGTCTGTAATCCATATACCCTCTCCTTTTCTTCCGAAGATTCGGATAAGCCCCATTCAACCCTAACATAATAAAATATAATGCGTTTTTTAACAAATGATTTTTTTACGGATATAAATAATGGTATAATATCTGTTGTCAGGCCGCTGTTTCAAGGAGCGTCATTTTATGAAAAAGAAAATCGCGATCTTCACTACAGGATGGTGCTGTGAGATCTTATCCGAATTCCTCACAGGGATGCAGACCACTCTCGAAAATGAGAACGTGGATCTGTTTCTTTTCCTGTGCTATCCGACACATGTAGATTCCTCTGCGGTAAGGCTCGGAGAGACCAACATATTTTCCCTTCCCGATCTGAAGGGATTCGACGGAGTGATCATCTTCGGAAGCGGACTGGATTTCAAAGACTGTATTGATGATATACTTGCGCGCAGCAAAGCGGCCGGTATCCCCGTCATAATGCAGGGCGGACATCGCGAGGGCACCATATATATCGGCTCCGACAACTATGTCGCAACCCTGGACATGTGCAGACACCTTTCGGAGAAGCATGGTGTCCGCAAGATCATCTTCCTTGCCGGATCCGAGAATTCTTCCGATTCGGAACTCAGACTTCAGGCCGTTAAGGATTATCTGGCTGAGCAGGGCAGGAGCTCGGATCTTATCGACGTATTTTATACAAAATGGGAAAATGCCGCAGCAGACCGCTATATCAAGAGTTATGTCGCATCCGGCAGCGAACTTCCCGATGCTTTTATATGTGCCAATGACGGACTGGCAATGGCGGCGAGCGTTGCCCTTTCGGACTGCGGATACGAGGTGCCCGATAAGGTCCTGGTATGCGGATACGATCATATAGAGGAGAGTCAGATATTCGATCCCGCCATTGCATCCGTGGACCAGTGTTTTTCACAGATGGGTACCGCAGCCGGAGAGCTTTGGCTCAAGATCCGCGACGGTGCGGAGTACGGCGATTCCGTGGTGATCCCCTGTCGGTTCATACCCGGAGACAGCTGCGGATGTTATGAGACCAGGAACAGTGATCTTATGAGAAGGCGCATCGGCAGGAACGCTTTTTCCAAGAGAGCCCAGACCACATATTTCAACAGAAAGCTCAATCTGATCGATTCGACCGTTTTGTCCTGTCTTACGTTCAGTGAGTTCAAGACCTCTCTGAGGGGACTGATCGCCAGGAATCACGATTTCGAAGGCGATTCCTTCCACATACTGTTAGAGCCCAATTTCGGTCTTTCCATTAACGATCCCGGAGTAAAGCTGCGTAAGAGCGGTTACAGCAAGTATCTCGAGGTCATGTATTCCACCGAGAACGGAACAGCAACTCCCGATGATATATTCCCGTCAAGGGAACTGGTCCCCGGATACGAACCGGACGACGATGTCAATCATCTCTATACCCTGCTGCCCCTTCACGAGGCGGATGAGGTATACGGCTATGTGGTGTTCAAGGACTGCATGAAGTATATCTACGACCATTCGCTCCAGTCATATCAGAGCAGGATGAGTCTTGTCTTCGATAAGTTCAGGCATGCGCTCAGCCTCGACATCATCAACAAGAGGCTCCTGGATATCATGAAGAAGGACCCTCTTACCAATGTAAACAACCGTATGGCATACGAGGACAAGGAGAAGTCCCTGCAGTCAGAGATCAATTACGGTTCCGAGCTGCACTTTGCCATCGTCATGTTCGATGTCAACAACCTCAAGCTGGTCAACGACTCCATGGGACACGAGGCCGGCGATTCGTATCTGATCAGATCGTGCCGCCTTATCTGTAATGTGTTCAAGCACAGTCCCGTATACAGGGTGGGCGGTGATGAATTCATAGCTGTCTTGATGGGAGACGATTACAACAACAGGCATGAACTCATAGAGACCCTGAAGAACAGGCTCACACCGTACACGGATGAACTTCCCCTTCCGGAAGGATATATATCGATAGCATGCGGAATGTCCGAATTCGAAAACGGAACCGACAGTTATGTGGAGGATACGTTAAAGAGAGCGGATGAAAAGATGTACGAGAACAAAGCAATGATAAAAGGAACAGCCGGCAGATAACTGCCGGCTTTACTTTACGGTGATATATCCGGGGCTCTGCGCTCCCGGTCCTTAAGCCCAGGGATCTTCTTCCTTGGGGGTCCTGATACCCGGAGTCAGATACTCCTCATTCAGGAAAAACTCTCCCGTGCTCTGCTTCTTGCGAAGTCTGACCTGTCTGTCCGAATCAGCTCCCGAAGACCTGACCCAGAGAGTGACATATCCGCCGTCCTTCTCATTATCATAAGAATCCGGATGATCGAAGACCGTGATCTTAAAAGGCTCTGTGGGCTTGTAATTATTCTCGGGTTTTGTTCCCTCAAAATAGGATCTCATCAGATAATCTCTTCCGGCAAGCTGATCCTTCATCCTTGAGAGTTCCTGTCCCATAAGAGGGCTGGGACCTTTCAGGAAGTTCATCATCTCAACCGTCCTGTCAAGATCTTTGTTGTAGTTGTTCATTGCAAGGATCACAAGTGCCACGACTCCGAAGGGATCCTTGAGATTTGCTTCCGGAAGTGCCTTGAGCTCATCAAGAGTCTCCGGAATCTTACTGAAGGTAAAAGTCTTCTTCTTGGTGGTAATGCTCTTCATAGCATTGCTGCCAAGCCTTTCGGCTCCCTGCATCGCCTTATTTACGGCACTTCTCGCACCTACAGATACAGTGTTCTGTATGGATGCTTCGGCCTTGTTTAAAAGGTTATCCAATAATCCCATTTCATAAACTCCTTTCACCTGATCGCAGTACCTGTGCCCGGGAAAACAACTCCTTATGGAGCATTCTTTGCGAGATCCTCAACGGTCTTCCTGCATTTGCGCAGCATAGCCTGGATCATTTCGGCATACTGTGTTCCGCCCGTAACAGGGTCCTTCAGTGATATTATACTACCTCCGACATTCTTGACGGAAGAGCTGTATCTTGCAAGAGTATAGGGAAATCCGTCTCCGTTGAAACGATAAGCGGTCAGAGTATCCCTTGCTTTTATGAATACTTCTTTGATGCCGGACATGACCTCGGCGATCGCTTTGGATATCTGAACAGTCTTATCTCCGAGACCGTCAAAATACTTCCCTGCGTTTGTAACGAGCTCTGCTATCCTGATCTTCTCTTCATCAAACCGGGAATGATCCGGAAGCTCGGACAGCTTTTTGGTCTTATGATCCAATGTAGTAAAATAATTATACCAGTAAGGATCCACATACCCTAAAGTATCGTGGAAGATCTCACCGATCACTCCCGCCTCCTTAAAATCGATGAGAAGATCATCGGTTATGAGCGCGAGGTTCATATCGTACGGTTTCTCTTTCCTTGCGGTCAGCTTATTATAGATCGAAGTTTTTCCGTACCTGCCCATCACATCGGCGTACTGCTCAAAGGCCTCATCCGTCCACCCCTGCAGTTCCGAATACATTTCGGAGCGCATGATCATATCTTCTCTCATGACACGGTAGGCCATCTGGAGCTTGCCGCTGCCGGTCATTTCCTGGATATACTGATAGATACTGCTTAGATGCTCGCCTCCCTTTCCGTTGAGAATGCGCCACATCTCAAGAACATACATAAGATCCTCCGGGGTATATCCGTTATCCTTATCGACCAGCTTGTCTATATCCCCGTAGTCAATGCCTTTCAGCCACTGATTCTTTTCACGGAATTCATAGAGCGTGCCGAAAAGCATTTCATCGGCAAATGCCAGGATAGCTTCCACAGCTTCCGAATATCCTTCTCCGTTACCGAGCTTTTCGATGGCTGACTTGACCGGCTGTACCATGGCTGTCAGGTTATCCGCAAGCCTGAGGACATCGGCCTTTGTCATTGACAGTCCTTCCAGACCTCCGCCGGATTTCTTCTCTTCGGATGTTTCGTTGATCTCTTCACTCATTGGATCTTCCTCCTGATCTCATATCTGATATCGTGTTTGCGGATTCTCTGGCAGCATTGTCAGAATCTGTTCTCATAGGTTTCGATATACCATCTGCCGCTTCCTTTGCGCCTTAAGATATGGCTCACCGGAGATCCGATCTGCTTACCGTTTTTGTCAAAGGAAGAAGTCTGTACTATAGCCTCCTCCTCTTTTTCACCATATGCCTGTCTGATCTTAGCCTGTTCCTCTTCATCCAGGAAGAAATTGTCTATGCTCTTGTCGTCATAGCCGTGAATGACACGTATGACGGTCTTATCGGAATCGATGTCCGCATGGACATACTCGCCGTGGAAACGTTCCTGATGGAGATCCCAGTGATAACTGAGGAGACTCTGCTGTACGGGATTTTCCTTTCTCGAGTCAACTATGCAGTCAAGGTAAAGACCGTAGTTTTTCTCCTTGATGGCATACATGAATATCTCAACAAGTCTCTCGGGAGTCACGTCATCCGGAATTTCCTTTACCGTATAGAAAGCATCCTTGAGCTGTGCAAGATTTTCCTCGTCGATGAACCTGCCCGTATGCTCGCCGCTTTCATCATAAACCGCCATGATGTGTCCTGGAACATAGAGTGCGACGGGCTCCACCACCCACGCCATGACAGGAGGTACGACCTTGCTCTCGCCAGCATCCGGAATATCTACGGTTATACCGGCGATCCTGCCTATGACAGTCCATTCCTTCACCTCCAGCATGGTGGTATCCACCTGCCTGCGGTAGCGCTTTACGGCTTCATAAGGTCCGAGCCATTCTCTTCCGTCGATCCTTAAGAAGTACATTCCGTCAGAACGTGTACCACTCCAGATATATGAACCGTCGGATCCGTCAAACTGATTATCGGGATATCTGATATTTTCCAGAAGGACGATCTTATCCTTCATATCATCAATGGTATTTTTCCTGAAATCAGGAACAGGGAAAGGCTTTTCCAGCCTGTTCTCAGAATTTGCAGCAAGCAGGTCGTTCCATGCCTTTTCACTTGCCTCTGCGAAGTGGCCGCGGAGCTTTTCCTCATTGACGAGATATGCAGTCATCTCTTCGTCAACTGTGTTGATGTTGCCGGCACCGCCCTTTACGCATGCCTTGGCACGTGCATAGAGATCCTTTACCTTTGCGTTATCCGGCGCAAACTCAACCAGCATCTTTATCCTGCCGAGTGCGTCTTCCTTGTTTCGGAAAACATAGCCTGCCGCACCCTGTGCGCGGGCTACTTCCTTTTCATATTCTTCAAGATAATGCAAAGCCTGGGTGATGCGTGAATCCAGATTGGATTCCGAGATCGTGAATACAGAACTGTCAAACATAGATTTCTTCCCCTTCTGTATAGATTTACGGCTGCTTTTTGCACCGGCGCCGCATGTGATCCTGACACCGATACGCACTACACAATCATATTATAACATGGATCAAATCCTAAATACGTGTACAAAAGTACACTTTTCTCAAATAGACTTTTCCCCAAAAGGCAATTCCTCCCAAAAATCTTTCCCCATTAAACGTAAAATGCATATTGCCTTCACAATCCCCGGCATAAAAAAATCCCTGCCGGAAAAACCGGCAGGGATCATGATCAAAGATCGGTTTATTCGTTAGCGCCCTCGATCGCATAAAGTCCGGGGAACTCACTGTTCATCTGGGGAACATACCAGTCTTCATAGCAGAAAGGATACATATCCAGAGCACTTGCCTGAACTTCCTCGTCATCCTTGATGAAGATGTAGGGAAGCTTATCCGAGTTTACCTGCTCGAAATCAGCAAAGTCAGCGCCCCAGGGACGGAAGAATCCCTTGATCCTGAATACCCAGTCTTCATTCTCGTCAAAGAGATCCACATCGAAAGAGATATAATCGTCGAGCACATAAGAATCCGACTCGGGATCTATGTAGAAATCGTAATATCCGATATCATATCCGAGGATCTGTCCGGAGTTTGCAATGAGCCAGCCTGAATCGGTTGAATCCTCAGTAAGATCAAGATATACATCCACATCGAGATCACCCTCGTCATCAACAACCTGCATATGAACTTCTTCGCCGTCGACATCGAAGGTAGCAAGGCTGTCATATGCATAGCTGATAGAATCAGCATAATCCTCATTTGCATCATATACGATCCACCAGCCGTACCAGCCTCTCTCCCAGTACTCGGCCATGTCATTGAATTTGCCGCTGGAGGTTACGCTGTAGGTCTCATCGGTGCCGTTCTGGGGATTGATGCTGAGAGTATCGATAAGTCCGCGGAAATCCTCGGTAACAACAGAATCATAATCGGTTCCCGAAGCATAGATGTAAACCGCACAGAGAGAACCGTAACCGTTCTGGAACCTGTAAGTGAGGGGAAGAATGAATTCAGCTGACAGACCCCAGAAATCCTCGTAGGTGTAGAGATATCCGACCTCTCCATTGGAGTTTATGGTCTCCATATCATGATCAAACGACTCGATATAATCCATCTTGTCGAATGCGGCTTCCCAGTCATCGAATCCGGTTACATAGATGACCTGGTTTCCGTCTGTGGAAACAAGATCTCCGAATTCCGACGAATGATCTGCTTCACGGAGATTTCCGGAATAATTTACTGTATAAAGACCGTCGCCGTAAGTAAATACGCCTCCGTTTGACGCTGAAGCGCTTCCGCCTCCGTTAATGGGAACAGCTTCGGCACCTGCATCAACAGCAAGAGATGCAAGGATCGCGAGCACCTTATCATCGGTGGGTTTGAATCCCATACCGGAGACAAATACGGTCTTCTTATCAACCTTGGCATAGATGCAGAACTGCTTCTTGTATGAAGCTCCGCTCCACTTGATGCCTTCGAGTGTGAACTCGGTCTCTTTGAAATTCTCATCATCTGCGAGGGTATCTTTTACAAAGGTCTTTGCCTCGTCCTTCTCGGCGATCTGAATGATAAGAGCCTTCTCATCATCGTCCTCTTTTACTACGCATATGGAATTGGGATTTCCCATTTCATTTGCTTCCATTCCGTCGGGAATGAGAAGCGAGAATACTCCTACGGTATCCTCTTCACCGTCCACCTCGGGTGCGGAGAGAGAACCTTCTTCCTCCTCTTCCGTCACCTCAGGCTCGGCAGGTGCTTCCTTACCGCAGCCGGTGAGTGCGGCAACACCCATCATGAGGCTGAGCATGACGGCAAGGCTTTTCTTACGAAACGTCATTTTTTTTCTCATAATTTCTCCTTTTTCTTTTCAGAACAAAACTCCAAGGAAAATTTTACAATAATGAGTCGTAAAAAAAAAGCGTTACGGAGCAATAAACTCTAATTGAGACGTACGGTTTCCACATCAGAAGCTGTGGAAAGAACATATCTGAAGGCATTTTCGGTAGGCACCATAAGGCGGACACTGGCATTAAAGCCCGAATCGAACTTCACCTTGCCGCTGTAGGTATAGATGACACATCTGGATTCATTGTAGACGACCAGGGTCTTATCCTCAAAAAGAATGTCGCTGTATTCAAAATCGATATCGTATTTTCCGACGAGGGCATCTGCGGAATTATATACATCAAGTCTGTATTTATGATCCGGATCGTCAGACCTGTGGATCATTCCGAGGTATCCGTTTCCGGAATAGACCGATCTGATCTCGTCCGAAAAAAGATGCTCGCCCAGTGACTCCGGCTGCTCGGAGCCTTTATATATCATGAATCTCTCATCCCCTACGGCATATGCCGCGGAATCGCTCAGAAATCCGACTTCGGGGACCACAAGATCCGTATAATCATAACTGCTGACAAGGAAATCCGTATAGTTGTCGCCGACCTCGGTAAGATTGTAAAAAGCGACCGTTGATTTGACGGTTCCCGCATCCACATAGATAAAGCTCACGCAGAGAAGGTTGCCCGCCGGCGAAAGCGCCAGAGATACCGGATATCCGCTTCCGGACATGTGCATCTGTCCGCTGTAGAGAAGATCTCCCGCAGGGGAGTAGGTGTTTATAAGGGTTGCATCACTGCCGTTAAGGACAACGGATACTCTTCCGGACTTTGCCACGGTTATGTCCCTTATGGGAAGATTCGTCTTAAAGCTTCCGAGTTTCTCCGTCTCATTGAGTATATAGATATCTCTTCCGTTGTACGCAGCGATTGCCACGGTACCACCGCACTCGGCGATACGAAGGTCCTGCATCTCATAACCCTGGTCCCATACGGTCTTGCCGCTTCCGTTAATGCAGTGGGCACCGTCATGGCTGTAGGTCAGTATGCTGCTCCCGAGCCTTATATCCTTCTGGCTCTCGGGCGCACTCCTCTCAAGGGAATCCAGCACCTCATACCCCGTATAAACATGGGATTCATATCTTGCATAGATGATAAGGAGTATGACCAGTATCAGGACAATAAAGAGCATTGTCCTGTACAGGTTCATAGTCTTATGCTTTTTAAGTTTTTCTTTGTAGTCTCCCGGCTCCCGATCATCCGATCTTCCGCCGTTTATGACTCGAAATTGTGCCATTTTAATATTCCGGAAAAAACATTACTTAAAAGCGTAGATCGTTACGGTGTCGAGACTCTTATCGGGACCGACGATGGGCTGTACAAAGTTCTTGTGATGGATGGCATCGGGATAGAACTGAGTCTCAAGGCAGAGACCGTATCTCTTGTTGAATACGGCGCCTTCCTTGCCGATCTGTCCCTCTGCGATGAAATTGCCCGCATAGAACTGGACTCCGGGAAGGTCGCTGTAAACCTCCATTACTCTCGAAGACTTTGCTGCCCATACCGTTGCAACCTTGCGAAGGGTTCCGTCATATCCTCTGACGCAGAAATTGTGATCGTATCCGCCGGCAAAGTTAAGCTGTTCGAAATCATCGTCGATATGTTCCCCGACCCTTACCTTTGCGGTCAGATCCATGGGAGTTCCCTTTACGCTTGCGATTTCTCCGGAAGGGATTGACTCGTCATCAGTGGGAGTAAATTCATCGGCTTCGATCTGAATGCTGTGATCCATGATGCTTCCGGCCTTAAATCCGTCCAGATTGAAATACGAATGGTTGGTGGGATTGAGAATGGTGTTCTCATCCGAAGAACCGACATAATGAAGCTTCAGTTCATTGTCGTCCGTCACGGTATAGGTTACGGAGAGCTTCTTATTTCCGGGGAATCCGAGGGTTCCGGGATCTTCTATGGAAAAAGTGACGCTGTTGTCATCTGTCTGGACTTCCCACATCCTCTTGTGATATCCGTTATCGATATGAGAATGGAGATTGTTTCTGTCATTATCGTTAATATCAAGCTGATAATGGACTCCGTCTATCTCATATTCCGCATTTCCTATACGGTTTGCGTTAGGGCCTATGGTAGCGCCGAAAAAGCTGGGATTTCCGTAATAATCCTCTGCCTTGTCAAAACCGAGGACCACATCCTCTGCGACTCCGTTCTTATCGGGAACCTTAAGGCTTACCAGGATTGCTCCGAGATTGGTAACGGAAGCAGTAAGGCCGCCCTTGCCCGTGATCGTATAAAGGTTTATCTGCCTTCCGTCCCTGCTGCATCCGAATTCTGTAACATTTACCGACACTTCTTTATCCTCCTTATACCTCAACTCTTCCGTCAAGAGCACGGGTAAGAGTTATTTCATCAATATATTCAAGATCTCCGCCGACGGGAACACCGCTCGCGATCCTGGTGACCTTTATGCCAAGCGGTTTGATGAGCTTGCTTATATACATCGCGGTAGTCTCTCCCTCGATGCTCGAATTCGTGGCAAGTATCACTTCGGATACGGGCTCATTTTCATCGGAGCATCTTGCGACCAGCTCTTTTATCTTGATATCCGCAGGTCCCACACCCAGCATGGGTGCTATGGCTCCGTGAAGAACATGATAAACCCCGGAATATCTGCCGGTCTTCTCATACGCGGCCATATCCCTGGTATCCTCAACTACCATTATCACAGAATGATCCCTTGATGCATCGGAGCAGACCGGACATTTCTCCGAATCGGTCAGGGTATAGCAGCCGGTGCAGTACCTGACCTTGCTGCGGGCTTCCATCATGGTATCCGCAAGCCGCTTTACCTTCTCCTGAGGCATATTGATCATATGAAAAGCAAGTCTCTGAGCCGACTTGTCCCCTATACCGGGAAGTGCGGCCAGCTCCGAAACAAGCCTGTTAACATATCCGCTGTAAAGTTCCATCTCAGAAAAGTCCCGGAGGCATTCCGTTAAGGCCTCCCATTATCTGCTCACCCGCTGCATCGGACTTGTCCATTGCATCCCTGATCGCTGCAAGTATCGAATCCTGAAGAGTCTCGATATCATCGGGATCAACGATATCCCTGTCGAGCTTTATCTCAAGCACATCCCTCGCACCGTTTGTCTTGACGGTCACAGCACCTCCGCCTGCGGTTCCGGTAAATTCAGTGGATTCGAGTTCCTTGCGGCCCTCCTCCATCTGACGCTGCATGCGCTGTGCCTGCTTCATGAGATTAGCCATGTTGCCGGGCATTGCGCCTCCGGGATATCCTCCGTGTTTAGCCATTTAAAAATCCTCCATGTTTTCTTCTGTATCTATAGGAACGTTCATGGTCCCGGGCTTGACCATATTTCTCAGGTCGTACAGCCCTCCATCGAACATTTCTTCACTTTCCGTCTCCTGAATGGAGAAATCCACCTTCGATCCGACGTGATCTTCAAATATCTCCGACAGATTATCACGGAGTGGCGGATTGTTGAGCATCCTGGCTCCCATATCTCCCGACGGAAAATAGAGTATGAGCTTTCCGTCTTCGCCCAGAACAGGCTTGCAGGATCTGACAGATCCCATCATGTCATTGGCACAGTCAGAGATAACGCCGGGCCAGTTCTCTATCAGTTTGCGCACATCATCGGGAAGCGCCTTGGGAGCTTCCGGCATCTTTATATCCTGTCTGATAACGGGCTCATCGCTTTTTGCGGAAGAAGGGGCAGCGGCATAAGAAAAGCTTCCCTCTTCAAACTTTTTTTCAAGTGCAGCGACCCTGTCGGTAAGTGATTCGGGATCCCTTATCGCCATTCTGGGCTCACAGCATCTGATAAACGCTATCTCGACATAAACTCTTTTCTGTGCGGCATATCTTATCTGACCCACAAGTTCGGAAAATACCCTTATGTATCGGATCACCGAATCGAGTTCGCTCATTCCGGCATCTTCCCTGAGACGTACCATATTTTCCGTGGAGAGGTCTATCATCTTCGATGCTTCGGAAGATGCGGTGACCAGCATCACATTTCTCAGATACCACACAAAGTCCGTGACAAACTGGGTAAGTTCCTTGCCCTGCATGGTCATGTCATCGATGATGCTCACGCACCCCAGGGTATCGCGGTTTATTATGCCTCTGTAGAGTCTGCTGAAGATCTCGGTGTCAACTGCGCCCAGCACCTCAAGCGTCTTGTCATAGGACAGCGTGCCTTCCGCCTGGAACGCAACGCACTGGTCAAGGAGTGAGAGGGCATCTCTCATGGAACCGTCCGCTTTTCTTGCGATGTATCTCAGAGCTCTCTCATCCGCTTCACGGCCCTCGGCCTCCATGAGTTCCTTCATCCTGTCGACTATGGTCTCTATGGAGATCCTCTTGAAGTCATATCTCTGACATCTGGACAGGATCGTTGCGGGAAGCTTATGAACCTCCGTGGTGGCAAGTATGAAGATGACCCATTCCGGCGGCTCCTCGAGAGTCTTCAGAAGCGCATTGAACGCAGAATCCGAGAGCATATGGACCTCGTCTATGATATAGACCTTGTAGCGTCCGGTGGTTGGTCTGTAATCAACGCCGTCTATTATGGTCCTGACATTATCAACGCCGTTATTCGAAGCGGCATCTATCTCAAAAACATTGAGAGCGGATCCGTCGGCTATACCCCTGCATATATCGCATTCACCGCAGGGTCCGTCCGGTGTGGGATGTTCGCAGTTCACCGCCCTTGCCAGGATCTTGGCGGTAGAGGTCTTTCCGGTACCCCTCGTCCCCGTAAACAGATACGCATGTCCGACCTTGGACTTTGCAAGCTGGTTACGAAGGGTTGTTACTATATGATCCTGCCCCTTTACCTGGGAAAGATCGACAGGACGGAATTTTCTGTAAAGAGCAACGTAGGACATTTATCAGTCTCCGAAACAGATCCCCGTAAGTTTTGCCTCTTTGATGATGGTGGCATCGGGATCGAGATATTTAAGCTTGCCGGCGACCTTGTCGAGAGGAACCTTGACTATCTCTCTGTTGCGGTAACCGACCATAAATCCGTATTCATTGTTGAGTATAAGTTCGCCCGCCTCGGCACCGAGCCTGGTGGCAAACACTCTGTCGTAAGGGCAGGGACTCCCGCCTCTCTGGGTATGTCCGGGAACGGTGACCCTGACTTCGCGTCCGGTCTTTTCCTGGATCTGGGCTGCTATCTCATAGGAGACGGAAGGATACCCCGGCTTCTCCGCCAGCTTCTTGCGGTCCTTCTTGGAAAGCTTCGCAACCTCCTTGGAAACCGCACCCTCCGCTACGGCGATGATGGTGAACTTGCTTCCGCTCTTTTCCCTCTCTTCGATCTTGTCAACGACCTTGTCTATATCGTAAGGGATCTCGGGGATGAGGATGATGTCGGCGCCTCCCGCCATTCCGGCATTGAGGGTGAGCCATCCTACCTTGTGTCCCATAACCTCTACTATGAAGACTCTTCCGTGGGAGGCCGCGGTGGTATGGATGCAGTCGATGGCCTGGGTCGCGATATCCACGGCGCTCTGGAAACCGAAGGTCATATCGGTGCCCCAGAGATCGTTATCTATGGTCTTGGGGAGAGTGACGATGTTAAGTCCTTCCTTGCTGAGAAGGTTTGCGGTCTTGTGAGAACCGTTGCCTCCGAGGACAACGAGGCAGTCGAGCTTCAGCTTATAATAATTCTGCTTCATCGCCTCGACCTTATCGAGCCCGTTCTCATCAGGCTCAGTTATGGTCTTGAAAGGGGTTCTTGACGATCCGAGTATTGTTCCGCCCTTTGTCAGGATACCGGAAAAATCGGAACCGGTCAGCATACGGAAATTACCGTAGATAAGTCCCCTGTAACCGTCTAAGAAACCATATATCTCCACCGGCTGTCCGCTGTGTGCAATGGTCTTGACGACACCTCTCATCGCTGCATTAAGTGCCTGACAGTCTCCGCCGCTGGTAAGCAATCCGATCCTCTTCATATCATGGCCTCCCTTCGGAATTTTTTACGACAATAATCCAAATAAATCATACCACATAACGGGTATTCTCTCAATTTTCAATGCCAGTACGGCTGCTGGTCTTTGTGGGTATAACCCTTAAGTTTGAGTCTGTACTCCTCAATCCTGGCCCCGTAGCTCTCCTCCTCGCCTTTTTTGAATGCTCCCTTCTCCTTTGCGGCCAGGAAAGCATCTTCAAGCTCCTTGAAGTTAAGCTGAGCGGCATCCTTGTAATTGTTGGACATGTTCATATCGACCCTGAGCATGATCCTGTCCAGTTCGGCTGCGGATTTTGATTTAAAAAGTCCCATATGCTGCCCTCCGTTTCCCCTGTCATCACATTATATCATATAAAAAATGACCGGGGTTTTATCCCGGCCATTTTATGCTGCTCTCTGATCGGTGTGACCATCACTTATTTGTTCATCCTGTGGCCAACGCTTATATGTTCATCCTATGGGGGATACGCCTATAGTCATCTCTTCAAGGACCTCAAGGAGCACTCTGACGGTATCGAGGGATGTGAAGGTCGTGATGCGGTGCTCGCTTGCACACCTTCTTATCGCAACACCATCCTCGTAGTGAACACCCGAGAGTATGGCTCTGGTGTTGATGACATAGCTCACATATCCCGCGCTTATGGAATCAAGGATCTCCGTGCTTCCCTCGCTGAGCTTGTGACGCAGCCTGCACCTGATGCCGTGATCCTTGAAATACAGTGCGGTCATGGTCGTTGCCTCTATATTAAAGCCCATGTCATAGAAGCGCTTTGCAAGAGGAAGTGCCTCCTCCTTGTCCTCATCCGCAAGGGTGAAGGTGACGGTTCCGTAATTCTGGAGCTTGATGCCCGACGCCACAAGAGCCTTATACATCGCGCGGTGGAGCTGCCTGTCGTATCCGATGGCTTCACCGGTGGACTTCATCTCGGGTGAGAGATATGCATCCATTCCGGAGAGCTTGGAGAATGAAAATACAGGTGCCTTGACGAACCATTTTCCGCCTGCTGCCGGGCACATCTCGGTGATGCCCTGATCCTTAAGGGAAATGCCCAGGCTGACCCTTGTTGCGATGTCGGGAAGAGGGAATCCCGTTGCCTTTGACAGGAAAGGTACCGTCCTTGAGGATCTGGGATTTACCTCGATGATGAATACTTCATCGTTTTTGTCGCATATGAACTGGATATTGAAAAGTCCCTTTATGCCTATTCCGAGTCCGAGCCTTCTTGTGTAATCCTTAATGGTCTCTCTTACCTTTTCGGATACGCTGAAGGTGGGATATACGCTTATGGAATCTCCGGAATGGATACCGGTCCTCTCCACAAGTTCCATTATGCCGGGAATGAATACTTCGTTTCCGTCACAGATAGCATCGACCTCCAGCTCTTTGCCGCTGATATATCTGTCCACGAGAACGGGCCTGTCCTCGTCTATCTCTACGGCAGTCTGAAGGTAGTGCCTGAGGTCCGCTTCCTTGGAGACGATCTGCATAGCTCTTCCGCCCAGGACAAAGCTGGGGCGCACGAGAACCGGATATCCGATGGACTCCGCAGCCTTTACGCCGTCCTCGATATTGGTGACAGCAAGTCCCTTGGGCTCGGGTATGTTCAGCTCTTCAAGGAGCTTTTCGAAGCTGTCCCTGTTCTCCGCTTTATCTATGGCATCACAGTCTGTTCCGATGAGCTTTACTCCCAAAGCTGCCAGAGGCTCCGCAAGGTTGACCGCGGTCTGACCTCCGAGGGTCGCGATGACTCCCTCAGGCTTTTCAAGCTCTATGATGTTCATCACATCCTCTACGCATAAGGGCTCAAAATACAGCTTGTCGGATGTGGTGTAATCCGTCGATACGGTCTCGGGATTGTTGTTTATGACTATAGCTTCGTATCCGGATTCCTTGATGGTACGTACCGCATGAACGGTGGAATAGTCAAACTCAACACCCTGTCCTATCCTGATGGGGCCGGCGCCCAGGACTATGACCTTGCGCTTATCTGATATCTTCGACTCGTTCTCGCCTTCATAGGTTGAATAAAAATACGGAACGTAGCTCTCAAACTCCGAAGCGCAGGTATCGATCATCTTATAGACAGGGAATATTCCCTCTTTTTTCCTGAGATCAAAGACTTCCTTCTCGGAAACTCCCCACAGGCGGGCTATGGCGGCATCGGAAAATCCGAGGCGCTTTGCCTCCCTTATATAAGAAGGATCGCTCACATGCGCCCTGAGTATATTCTCTTCCTCGATGATATTTGCTATCTTATCCAGGAAAAATCTGTCGATCGCAGTTCTCGAAGATATCTCGCCGGGAGCTGTTCCTCTTCTGATGAGTTCGGCAACGGCATAGATACGGTCTCCGGTCATCCTTAAGATGGTATCCCAGAGGGCATCCTCATCAAGACTGTCGAACTTGTCCATATGAAGATGAACTGTTCCGCATTCAAGGCTCCTGACAGCCTTCAGCAGGCTTTCCTCAAAACATCTTCCGATGCTCATGGTCTCTCCGGTGGCCTTCATCTGTGTTCCGAGGCTCTGGTCCGCATCGGTGAACTTATCGAAAGGAAATCTCGGCATCTTGGTGACGATATAGTCGAGAGCCGGCTCGAAGCATGCCGGAGTATTGGCAAGCTCGATCTCATCGAGAGTAAGACCCACGCTTATCTTGGCCGATACTCTTGCGATGGGGTAACCCGATGCTTTGGAGGCAAGCGCAGAAGATCTTGATACTCTGGGGTTGACCTCTATCAGATAGTATTGAAAAGAGACCGGATCGAGAGCAAACTGCACATTGCATCCGCCCTCAACACGGAGCGCCCTTATGAGCTTCAGCGCGCTGTCACGGAGCATGTGATACTCTTTGTCGGTAAGCGTCTGTGAAGGACAGACGACAATGGAGTCCCCGGTATGTATACCGACGGGATCCAGGTTTTCCATATTACAGACGGTGATCGCGGTATCGTTCGAATCACGGATCACCTCATATTCGATCTCCTTATAGCCTTTGACGCTTTTTTCCACCAGGACTTCATTCACCGGTGAGAGCTCCAGTCCCGCAGTAAGGAGCGTTATGAGTCCGTTCTCATCATCGGCAAATCCGCCGCCTGTTCCTCCGAGGGTAAAAGCGGGACGGAGCACAACGGGATATCCTATCTCCTCTGCCGCTTTTTTGCCTTCCTCTATGGAATGGACGACTATCGAAGGAAGAACGGGCTCACCGAGTCTAACGCAGAGTTCCTTGAACTCTTCCCTGTCTTCCGCCATCTCGATGCTTGCCGAATCCGTTCCGAGGAGCTTGCATCCGCACTCGGCGAGGATTCCTTTTTTCTCGAGCTGCATCGCAAGGTTGAGTCCGGTCTGTCCTCCTATTCCGGGAAGGATCGCATCGGGTCTTTCCGTTCTGATTATCCTTGCCACATATTCAAGGTTTAAGGGCTCCATGTAAACCCTGTCAGCAACCGAAGTATCCGTCATGATGGTGGCGGGATTGGAGTTACAGAGGATCACCTCATAGCCTTCCTCTTTGAGCGCAAGGCAGGCCTGCGTTCCGGCATAGTCAAATTCGGCTGCCTGTCCTATCACGATGGGGCCTGAGCCTATGACCAGTATCTTCTTTATATCTGTTCTCTTGGGCATTGTTATCTTATCTCCGGATTATCATCTGTCAGCCAGGATCATTTTATGACTTTGAGAAATTCGTCAAACAGGTAGGAGCTGTCGTGAGGACCGGGAGAACTCTCCGGATGGTACTGGACGCAGAAGATCCTGTCCTTCTCACACTTCACTCCCTCCACGGTCCCGTCCAGGAGATTCCTGTGGGTGACGGTAAGGCCCGTTCCCGGAAGCGATGCTTCATCCACCGCATATGAGTGATTCTGTGATGTTATCTCTATCCTGCCGGTCTCAAGATTCCTGACCGGGTGGTTTCCGCCCCTGTGTCCGAACTTGAGCTTATAGGTCTTTGCTCCGCAGGCAAGGGATATTATCTGGTGTCCGAGGCATATTCCGAGGATGGGATATTTGCCTCTTAAATTTCTGACAAGCTCGATGGCCTCTTTTACATCCGCAGGATCCCCGGGGCCGTTTGATAAAAAGACTCCGTCCGGCTTTGCCTTCATCACCTCTTCAGCGGTGACATTCCAGGGGAATACCGTAACACTGCAGGATCTCTTAAGAAGCGACCTGAGTATGTTCTCCTTCATTCCGAAATCAATGGCTGCTATGTGATACTTTGCATCCGCGGCGATATATCTCTCGATAAGAGGCCTGCTGACTCTTGAGACCGCATCGTTTCCGAGAACAGTCTCTTCTATTATCTTAAGCCCCTCCTCAAGAGTGGTATCCGCATCCGTGATAAGGGCTTTTCCCGTTCCGGCATTCCTTATCTTTCTGACTATCTCTCTCGTATCCACTCCGCTTATTCCCGGTATCCCGAGTTCTTTGAGGGTTTCCGAAAGAGTCTTTCCGCTCCTGAAATTGGAAGGCTGATCGTTATAATCCCTGACGACAAAACCGCCTATGGTGGGTGTTACGGTCTCGTTGTCATCATCATTTATCCCGTAATTTCCTATAAGAGGATAAGCCATAGTGACGAACTGGTCCGTGTAAGAAGGATCGGACATTATCTCCTGGTAACCCACGGGCGAAGTGTTGAACACCAGCTCACATACTCTGTTTCCCGAGTCCTCTCCGAATCCCTGCCCGATGTATTCGCTCCCGTCAGACATTATCAGTTTTCTAACTTTTCCTCTGTAGATCATTATCTGGCCTCCGACAGTTTTTTCTCGAATCTGTCCTTCCTCGGATCCTTGGGGGTATCCGTAGGGTAGTTTCCGTCAAAACAAGCACTGCAGTATGTGGTACACCCGCTCATCTCGCTGAGCGCTTCTATAGGAAGAAATCCTATGGAATCCGCCCCGGTAAGCTCAGCTATCTCCTCCGGGGTATGGTGGTTTGCGATCAGATTATCCTCAGAATCTATGTCCACTCCGTAAAAACAGGGATGTCTGAAAGGCGGCGAGGATATCCTTAAATGGATTTCCTTTGCTCCCGCTTCCCTGAGGATATTTATGATCCTGCGGCTGGTGGTTCCCCTTACGATGGAATCATCGATCAGCACGACTCTTTTTCCCTCCAGAACGCTCCTTACCGGACTGAGTTTGATCCTGACGGTATCCGTCCTCTGGTCCTGGGAAGGGGCGATGAAGCTTCGTCCCACATATTTATTTTTCACAAGTCCGATACCGTAGGGGATCCCGCTTTCCTTGGAAAAACCTATGGCGGCATCAAGTCCCGAATCCGGAACGCCCACGACCACATCCGCATCCGCGGGGAATTCCCTTGCAAGGATCCTGCCGGCTCTCTCCCTTGTGTCATGTACCGGAATACAATCTATCACAGAATCCGGTCTTGCAAAATAGATATATTCGAAAATACAGGGACTTTTTTTCAATCCGCAGTTATCCCTGTAGGAAACCGGCTCAGAAAACGGTTCGTTCTGCTTAAAGACAACCATCTCGCCGGGAAGGATATCCCTGACAAACTTCGCTCCCACGGCATCTAAGGCACAGCTTTCGGAGGCTATGACAAAGCTCCCGTCCTCCCTCTTTCCGTAACAAAGCGGCCGGAATCCGTGGGGATCCCGAACCGCCAGTAATTTGGTCGAAGACATCATTATGAGACTGTATGCTCCCTCCAGGTACCTGACCGCCGAGAGCACCGCTTCCTCGATACTTTCGCTTTTTATCCTCTCCCTTGTGATCATGTAGCAGATGGTTTCTGTATCGCTGGTGGAGTGGAATATCGCCCCGGAAAGTTCAAGAGAATCTCTCAGATCCAGTGAATTGGTGAGATTGCCGTTATGGGCAAGGGCGAGATTGCCTTTCTGATGGCTTACCACCATGGGCTGGATATTGCTGCGAATATTACCTCCGGTGGTACCGTATCTGACATGTCCTATGGCCATACATCCACCGGGAAGTTCAGAGAGTTCCCTCTCCGAAAAGACCTCACCCACAAGTCCGAGATCTTTATGGGATGCAAAAATGCCGTCGTCGTTCACCACGATCCCGCAGCTTTCCTGTCCTCTGTGCTGGAGAGCATACAGCCCGTGATAGATATCCCTTGCTATTCCTTCGTTAAAACCTCCCGTAATACCGAATACTCCGCATTCCTCATGAATCGACATATCCTGTCCGTCCTTCTTTCAAATCTGTTT
>CAMNEB010000013.1 GCA_946536155.1 uncultured Lachnospiraceae bacterium
ACATTGCCGAAAGAAAGAGAGGTGTCATCTGATGGGCGGATTATTATACAAGGATTTTATATCCATAAAAGGAAAAAGCGTCGTCAGGGTTTTATCGGTCTTTACCGTATTGTCCATCGTACTGCGTCTGATATTGGTATTTGTCACACCTTCCAAAGCCTGGCTTGTGGAAAACGATAAAGGTGAAGTATTCAATTTTTTTGAGGCTTTATTGGTAATCGCTGCACAGATGCTGGCATGGGTTCTTGTCTGCTATATCGAAATGTGGATCCCCAGGATCATAAAAAATGATGAGAAAGGTAAGCTGCATAATTTTCTTTCTGCCCTGCCGGTCTCAAAGCGCGCATATATAGCTTCAAAATATGTTTTTATCGGAATATGCGTATATGCATCATTTTCACTTTGTCTTGTGTGGGATGTCATAGTATCGGCATTTCTTGATGAAGGTTATGTTCTGGATCTTATCATGCTGTGTCAGTCTTTTTCTCTTCCATTGTTCTGTATGATACTACTCGGGGCGTCTGTTGAATTTCCGGTTTTTGTTGCTTTTGGCAAGGAAAAGGGTCAGATGATCAAAACGGGGATACTTGAATCTGTTGCAATGCTGGCAGTCGGCTATCTGTTCTTCGGAGATCTGAATGTATTTGGAAATATAGATATTGACAGGATGATAACATGGGCGGAGACTCATTCTTTTGCCCTGACACTTATGTCAGTTATTTTTCCTCTTATATCTCTTTCGATATATTACATCTCATATCGTATTTCCGTGCACATTTATGAGAGAAAGGAGAGAGATTATGAGTAACGTAAAAACTATGCAGCCGGTACATTCAGATGCAGATATAAGTTCTTCTCAAAAAGCCGGAACCTATACGGATGCCGGGCGTCTCCTCATATATCTGGGCCTTACCTTTGTCACTACTTTTGTGTGGTTTTTCATCGCCAATCCCGACCGATCGACCTGGGAAGGCATGGGAAATGCCAGGCAGTCATTTCTGGCTCTGGGAATGTTATTTCCTGTCATATGCCATGTGCTTACAAGGGTTATCACAAAGGAAGGATTTGAATTCAGCGGAGATGATAATTCATATTTCGGAATTGTATTTAAGGACGGAAAGTGGAAGTATTTCCTTTTGGCATTCCTGCTTCCCTGGTTTTATTCCGAGGCAGGCAATCTGATCGAGCTTGCCCTTGATCCCGTAAGGTATGATCCTGAATATTACATCAGTCTCGGAATAGAAAAAAGGCTCCTGTTCATTCTTCCCGCAGCGGCTATTGTAACCGGTATAGTGGGGTCCTTTGCCGCATTCGGTGAAGAGGGCGGATGGCGCGGATATATGATGCCCAAGCTGATAAAGATCATGGGACGTGGGAGGGCACTGATCGTCGGAGGCATTATATGGGGGCTGTGGCATGCTCCTCTTACATGCATCGGGCATAACTTCGGGACCGATTATCCGGGATTTCCGTATCTGGGAATACTGTGCATGTGTCTGATGTGTATCCTGTTTGGCATCCTTCTTACTTTCATCACTGAAAAGAGCGGTTCCGTATGGCCTGCGGCAATAATGCATGCGGTCAATAACGCAGGGCCGTCCATCCTTCAGGGATATGTTGATCCGGAGAGGTCAGAAGCTTCATTCAGCATTGGGATGATCTCACTTCTCATATCGCTGCTCATAGTGGTGATACCGGTGATGGTCATATGGTATAAAAAGAAGTGACGGCATCAAGGATTTCCCCGGTTTCGGAAACTGCCTGGTCCGTAAGAGAGGAACTTCAGGAGCTTGTAGACAGCAGTTCCGACTGATGCGTGGCTTCCGTAAGGGAAACGATTTCTCTTGACACCGCACCGGAGTGTGATATAATTTCTTCAAGTGAAAGGGAGTAGCCAAAGGGTTTTTACCCGGCTTGAGATCGTCACACGGCGAAAGCGGATGTTTCATCCGTCCGGAGCCCGTATCAAGTGAGAAGGCAAGACTTTTACTGTAACTTATAGGTTGCGGTAAAAGTCTTTTTTTTACGATTTACAAACCGCAGCCCTTAACCTTCAGGTCATGCCGGAAAAAGGGAAAGGCCGTGACCTGTGTTGCCGCAGAAAGCGGCGGAAAGTGAGGAGGAAATGGAAGACTACATTGGAGCAATCATCATCGGAGCGATAGTGCTGATCTTATTGATCATCATTTTCATCTCCGGCTATGTGAAGGCGTCGACGGATGAGGCGTTCATCATCACCGGACTTCACAAGGAACCCAGGTATCTGATCGGACGTGCCGGTATCAAGATCCCTTTCTTTGAGAAGAAAGACGTATTGAAGCTCCAGCTGATCCCCATTGATGTAAAGACCAGTTCTGCAGTTCCCACCGCAGACTACATCAACATCATGGTTGATGCGACCGTAAACGTTCAGATAGGTCATACCCCCGATCTGATCAAGAAGGCATCCAAGAACTTCCTGAACAAGAAGCCCGAGTATATCGCAGCTGTCGCGAGAGAAGTCCTTGAAGGTAATGTCCGTGAGATCGTCGGTAAGATGCATCTTGAAGAGATGGTTTCGGACCGTCAGAAGTTCGCAACTCTCGTAAAAGAGAATGCGGATCCCGACCTTGAGGCTATGGGCCTTGTGATCACCAGCTTCAACGTTCAGAATTTCGTAGATGACAATCACGTTATTGAGAACCTCGGTGTTGATAATGTCGTACGTATCCAGAAGGCAGCTGCCATCTCGAGAGCAGAGTCCGAGAGAGACATCAAGATTGCTCAGGCACAGGCTGATAAAGCTGCAAACGATGAGCAGGTAAAATCACAGACCGAGATCGCTACCAAGCAGAACGAACTGGCTATCAAGCAGTCCGAACTGAAGCAGGAAGCAGATACCAAGCAGGCTGTAGCAGATGCCGCTTACGAGATCCAGAAGGAAGAGCAGAGAAAGACCATCGAGGTCACCAGAGCAAATGCAGACATCGCCCGTCAGGAGAGAGAGACCGAACTCAAGCAGCGTGAGGCTGATGTTAAAGAGCAGGTGCTCAATGCTGAAGTCAGAAAGAAAGCAGATGCTGAGAAGTATCGCCGTCAGCAGGAGGCAGATGCAAACCTGATCGAGAGACAGCGTGAAGCTGATGCACGCAAGTACGAGCAGGAGAAGGCAGCAGAGGCTATAAAGGCTCAGGCAGATGCAGCAGTATATGCCAAGGAGAAGGAAGCAGCCGGTATCGCAGCCGTAGGACGTGCAGAGGCAGAAGCTATCCAGGCTAAGGGTCTTGCAGAGGCTGAGGCAATGGAGAAGAAGGCAGAAGCATACGCTAAGTATAACAATGCCGCTATCACCGAGATGATCATCAAACAGCTCCCTGCCATCGCAAAAGAGGTTGCGGCTCCCATCGCTTCCATCGACAAGATCACCGTTATCGATTCCGGAAACGGAGATTCGGGTGTTTCCAGCGTCGGCGGATATACCCCCGCTGTTATGGCTAAGGTCATCCAGTCCGTTAAGGAGACTACCGGATTCGATCTTATGGAAGTAATGAAGGCTCAGACCTATGATGCCAAGGTAAACAAGAACATCAATGTGACCGGTCTTGACGCTGCAGTCGCTAAGGAAGTGACCAAAGCGGCAGGTGAGGGGCAGGCAGAATAAGGTATCGTAACAGGCAGGCTCCGGGCATAAAAAGGCCCGGAGCCTTTTTATGCGGAAAATTGCCTCTTTTTAATGCCTTGCGGCATCTTTTATGTTAAAATGATAAGCGGTTCTTTGTGTTATCTGACAATCTCTATAAACAGAGGAGGACGCATGAGTATCAAAAAGATTTTAGGATCCCTGATCATTCTTACGTTCGCTGTCTTTGTTTTTTCCGGAAAAGTGTATGCCGCTCCTGCTTTGATGGATGACGGAAACTATTTTGATGCTGCATATTACGCATCGACCTATCCTGATGTTGCTGCTGTTTTCGGTACCGATCCCGCAATGCTCTATATGCATTATCTTCTCTGCGGTCAGGCTGAGGGCAGACTTCCCTATGCACCCGGAACGGTCATCTCACCCGCCGGACAGCTTCAGCCCTTCGGCATCAATACAGCTCAGCTGAACCTCGATGTTTTTTCCGCACTCATCGGTCACGGTGAGGTGTTTGAAAACGGCGTGATAGTCCAGCAGTCACCCGGATATGTCAAGATCGAAACTCCAAGGTACTGGTATACCTTTTCGGGAGGAAGCGTAAACGTCTATAAGGATGAATCGGTGCTCTTTGATGCAGGTGCCTACGCATTGCTCAATCCCGATGTCGCCGCGATCTACGGGACATCGAAGAATGCACTCTGGAATCATTACAAGACCTCAGGCGTATTTGAAGGCCGTCAGGCTCTCGGCACCACTTTAAATGCCAATGCAAAGCTCATGATCATTCAGGTTGCATCCGCCATCACGACTCCTGCGATGACTCCCGCAGAGAAGATCCTTGCGGTCCATGATTGGATGGTGAATTATGCTAATTACGACCAGAGCTATATGGATGTATCCCAGACCCTTGAAGGTTTTATCTATAACAGGACAGCAGTCTGCAAGGGCTATGCCGATACTTTTGATTATTTCATGACGGTCCTCGGTATTCCCTGTCAGGTCGTTGAAGGCTGGGCGGGAGGAGATCATGCATGGAACAGGGTCGCCATAGGCGGGCAGTGGTTCTATGTGGATGTCACATGGGACGATCCCATCTACAGAGTAAACGGGGTCCGCAGGGATTATCTTTCCCATGAATATTTTATGATAAATGAAGCACAGATCTCAGCCGATCATACTGCTGTTTCTTATCACGATTATTATTAAGCTTTATGCTTTAATATTTTTTTTCAGGAGGGTTATATGATCTATAAGTGTAAAAACTGCGGCGGTGACATGGTATTTGAGCCTTCTATAGGCAAGATGAAATGTCCGTTCTGCGATTCGACGGAATGTGAAGAGGTTAGCACCGGATCCGAGATACAGGACGGCGATGTGGCAACTGAGGAGACCGCTCAGGAACTCGGTTTTACCCAGGCCGGAAATCTGCTCTGTCCCAACTGCGGATGTGAGATCGAACTCGGTAAATTCACAACGGCTATGAGATGCCCCGCATGTGATTCCAATATAATCGTCGATTCAAGGATGAAAGGCGAGTACAGACCTGAGTTCATGACCCCCTTCAAGATCGATGAGAAGAAGGCAAAGGACATGATCAAACAGAAATTTGCCTCAATGAGATTCGCACCCAGGGATCTTGTCAGCGAAGCAAGGCTGAAGAAGATCCAGGGGTGGTATATGCCCACCTGGTTTTATGATGTTGAGGCTACTCTCAACTATTATGCAACGGGTATCCAGGAGAAGAAATACACAAAGGGCAATGTGGAATATACGGATATTGATTCCTATAATGTGGAGCGTGTCATAGATGCGAGATTCAGTAAGCTCCCCGTCGATGCCGCAGACGATCTGCCCGATCAGATGATGGACCTTCTTGCTCCCTTCGATACCAAGGAAGCGGTCGCCTACGATTCAAGATTTATGTCCGGTTTCTATTCCGAACAGTACAATCAGAATGCGATCCAGCTCAGACCCAGAGCCGATGCCCAGGTTGAGCAGTTCGGAAAGAGCATGTGCCGCGACAGCGCAAAACAGGGTTCACACGGCAGATATGACAGAAGCGAGAATGAAAACTTCAATGTCCAGTATCATAATGTGATCCCTCATTACGGTCTCATGCCCGTTTGGAAATATGATTATAATTACAAGGGTCAGCCGTATCCTTTCTATATCAACGGTCAGACCGGCAAGATAGTCGGTAATGCTCCGGTGGATTCGGGACGTGTTGCGGCATTTGCCGGAGGTGTTGCCGCTGCGATCCTCGTGATCGGCCTTATCCTTTCATACATCATGTCCTTCAGTGCGTTCGTTCCCGTTGCGGCGGCAGTCATAGTCGGACTGATCCTGCTGCTTACCAATCTGCATCCCGCAGCCGGAAAAGTCACCGTGGATTCTCGTACTTATGTTTCGGACGGTGACAAGATGATAAGGGTGTCCAACGATAACTATGTCGGAAGACAGACCAAGACCAGACAACTTAACAGCGGAAAATAATATGATATGCGCCTGCCGGCAGATGTCGACAGGCGTTTTGGACTAATAGATAAGGATACGTATTATGGGCGCAGATGCTCTTTGCAAAAATGACGGTTCCGATGAGATCCTTGAGTTCGGCCCCGGGTCTTCTGATGATGCACTTGAGCTTGGCCCCGGGTCTTCTGACGATGATGCGCTTGAATTCGAACCCTCAGATAAAGGGGATGAGAAGAAAAAAGGTGACAGACTGATCCGGAGCCTGAATGCTCTCGGACTTGATACCGGTGAAGGCATAAAAAACTGCAATAACGATATAAGCCTCTACAGGGAACTTATCGGTCTCTATGCAAAAGAGAGTACGGAAAAGGTACATCTGCTGCATGAGTATCTTGAAAAAGGGGAACTGAAAGAGTACCGGGTGGTCATCCATGCCATCAAGAGCACTTCACGTACCATAGGCGCGCCGAGGCTCTATGAGATGGCTAAAAAGCTCGAGGATGCGGCAAAGGAAGAGAACAGATCTTTTATCGACTCTTATCAGGATGTTTTTTTGGAAATGTATACGGATCTGGCGGGAATGTTTTATTCCGTGCTGGATATGGAGGTTCAGGAATTGGAGGCTTAAGTGGCTGACTGGGTAATAGTTGTCGACGATGATGTCAAGAATCTTAAGATTGCCGGAAGTATTCTCAGCCGCAACGGGATAAGAGTCACAGCGCTCAAATCCGGTTCGCTGTTTTTGGATTATATAAAAGATAACGGAATGCCTGATGTGGTACTCCTTGATATTTTCATGCCCCAGATGGACGGCTTTGAGACTCTTTCAAGGCTCAGGGAGTATGAAAAAGAGATCTCTGCGGCACCTGTTCCCGTCATCTTTCTGACCGCGGATGATGATGCATCCAGCGAAGTCCGCGGATTCCAGATGGGTGTGTCGGATTATATCCACAAGCCCTTCGATCCCGAGATATTCACGGGAAGAGTCATCAATATCATCGCCTCCAAAAAAAGGATCCAGAAGATTGAAAATAAGGCGACTCATGACCTTCTGACAGGACTTTACAACAAGGAAGCCTCCAAGACGCAGATCTCCGCCATGTGCTTACGCGAGACCGGAATGCTATGCATGATCGATCTTGACTCCTTCAAACTGGTCAACGACATCTACGGCCACGAGATGGGCGACAGGATACTTGTGAGCTTTGCTGAGATCATCCGGGGGAACATGACTCCCGGAAGCATTGCCGGACGTATAGGCGGCGATGAATTCCTGATGTTCGGGATGATGATGAGCAGGGATGACGACATTGCGGAGTTTACTTTCAATCTGAACTCCGAACTACTCAAAGCCGCATGCAGCATGATGGGAGATCAGATGCAGATCCCACTCGGGGTTTCCGTCGGATGCGTCAATGTTCCCGAGCATGGCACGGACTATGACGAGCTCTTCAAGATGGCGGACAAGGCTCTCTACAGTGTCAAGGAAAACGGCAAGCACGGCTATTCCGTATACGGCACCCAGTCGGAAGGCGCGGGAAAAGATGATGACGTTGCTACGGATCTGAAAACACTCTCCAAGATGCTCGAGGAGAGGACGGTTTCCCAGAGCGCCATGTGGATGGGCCGGGAAGCTTTCGGAAACGTTTACCGTTATATGATGAGATATCTGGAGAGATATGATGTCTCCGCCTATAAGGTGATGTTTTCCCTGAAATTCACGGATCCTTCGATCACCGATGAAAAGAGGGAGGATGTAACGGATTCCTTCCGCGAGATCATACAGAATACGCTCCGGAACAGCGACATCATGGTAAGGATGGGAGCCTGCAGGTTCTTCCTTCTGATGCCTGAGATCAATTCGGAAAACATAGACCATGTCATCGCCAGGATGGAAAAGGCCTGGAAGGACAGTGCGTACGGTCCCCAAGCCGATATGGAAAAGGAATACGAACTCATCAGTTCGGATAATGACCAGAACGGCAAAAAATCTGTAAAAAAGCCTTCCGGTACCATCGTTGTGGTCGATGACGATGCGGCAAACAGGATGGTGGCCGAGCATATTCTCAACAACGAGGGTATGAAGACTGTAACCTTCGCATCCGGATACGATCTCCTGGATTATGTAAAGACTGAAGATCCTTCGCTCATACTTCTCGATATCAACATGCCGGGCATAGACGGATTTGAGACTATGAACAGGCTCAAGGCCGTAAACGGAAGATCCTCAGGTATCCCCGTAGTATTCCTTACGGCAAGTGACGATGACGAGACGGAGACCAAAGGCTTTGCGATGGGAGCGGTGGACTTTATCAGGAAGCCTTTTGTTCCCGAGATATTTGTTACGAGAGTAAGGCATGCGATAAATCTGATCACGCTCCAGAATCATCTCAAGAGCGAAGTGTCGGAGAAGGTGGAAGAGAACGAGAAGCTTTCGATGCACATCATCCAGGCTCTCGCATCTGCAGTGGATGCCAAGGATAAATATACCAGCGGTCATTCCGGAAGAGTCGCGGAGTATTCCAAGCAGATCTCCGCAAGGATGGGATATGACACGGAAGCGCAGAACACCATATATATGATGGCGCTCCTGCATGATGTCGGCAAGATAGCGATATCCGACAACATCATAAACAAAGAGAGAGCCCTTGATGATGACGAATACGAGATCATCAAGACGCATCCTGTCAGAGGCGCGGATATCCTCGGCAAGATAAGCGAGATGCCGGAGCTGGTAACGGGTGCGAGATGGCATCACGAGAGATATGACGGAACGGGATATCCGGACGGTCTTAAGGGTGAGGAGATCCCTGAGCAGGCCAGGATAATCGCCGTAGCGGATTCCTATGATGCTATGACCAGCAGAAGAGCTTACAGAGCCGCTCTTCCCCAGAGCAAGGTCCGAATGGAGCTGGTGAACGGAAGAGGGACCCAGTTCGATCCCGGGATCGCCGATGTTATGATCATGATGATAGATGAGGATGTTGAATTCAAAATGAAAGAGAGCTGAAATGGACAATAACGAATCCTCCAATGAACTGTACAAAGCGTCTCATCTTGTGATCCTTCTGAGCTATTCCCTTCTCTGCGTCATCCTCATCGGTGAATCGTTCGTCATGGAATGGGAGATGTGGGCCGTTGTACTGATAGCGGCCTGTATGCTCGGCGCATGGTATCTGCATATCAGGCGGCTTCTCAGTGATACGGCGAGGATATGGATCTATTCTTTTGCCATGATGGCAAGTTATTTTTTCTACGGGGTTCATCCCACAAGTACTTTTGATCTTGCAACCGTCATGGTCGTTATAATCATGATCTATACCATGACCGGTGAAAAGAAACTCATCACACTCTGTCAGCTGACATTTTTCACTACATTTTTTTATGATCTTGCCCTGATGTTCTTTAACGGCGAAAGCTTTGAATCCCTTGTTGTGACAAGGCTTCTCCTTCATATCGGAATGGTATTGATGGCGGGCGGTATCGCACGCACGGTCCTGAACAAATGGGAGGAAGTCATCGGGAGGTCAGGAGAGGAGATACAGCTCTTAAAGACCCAGACCGACAGGCTCAACTATTTCCTTGCAAATGTCTCCCATGAGATACGTACGCCCATAAACGCAGTCATGGGTCTTACTTCCGTGCTTGAAAAGGAAAATCTTCCCGCAAAGTATCAGAAGGATCTTGATGCAATCTCAAAGGCCGGACACCGCGTCGCCGAGCAGATGAGCGATATCCTCGACTACACTGAGATCGACATGGGAAGACTCATGATCTCCCATGAAAACTACATGATCAATTCGCTCATAAATGACTTTCTGACACAACTGTCATTCAGTGACGATTATGGTCTGGACCTTGTGGTGGATATGGAAGCATCGATCCCCGCGGAACTTGTGGGCGATACCGATAAGCTGAAGAAGATACTTCTTCACCTCATCACCAATGGTTATAAATTCACCAGAGAAGGCGGTGTCAGTGTTCATATTTACCCAGTCAAAAGATATTACGGGATCAATCTGATAATAGAAGTAAGGGATACCGGTATCGGAATAGAGCCTGAAGAGCTTGATCATATCTATGAGAGATTCTACCAGTCCGATTCCGGTCATACCAGGATCGCCGGAGGTCTCGGGCTGGGCCTGTCCATCGTGAACGGCTTTGTAAAGGAGATGGGCGGCGTCATGAAGATAGAATCCACTCCCGGTAAAGGCACATGTGTCAGAGTGTCGATCCCCCAGGGCGTTTCCAACCCGGAGCCCTGTCTTTTTGTCGGGGATAAGGAAAACTGCCGTGTTGCCGGGTTCCTGAGCTTTATGACTACGGGAAATGCCGGTATACGAGACTTTTACATGGAGATGATAACCCATCTTGTTACGGGACTGTCGGTTTCCTTCGACAGAGTCCAGTCGATAGACGATCTCAAAAAACTCGTAAGACTTTCGAATATAACTCATCTGTTCGTCGGAACGGGTGAGTATCTTTCAAACCGTGGGTACATAGATTCTCTCACAGATATGATGAACGTTGCGGTTGTGGCGGACAGAGGATTCAGCGGAGAAGTGAGTCCCAGGGTGACGCTCCTTGCAAAGCCCTTCTACGGATCGCAGGTAGCAAATTTCCTGAACCATGCCTTTGACAACGGAGTGTTCAATGATGAGAAGGTGATGAAGTGTCCCGGCCTGAGGACGCTTGTTGTGGATGATGAGCCCATGAATCTTCTTGTGGCCAGAGGCATCTTTGAAACCTACGGAATGATCGTCAGCGTTGCCGGAAGCGGAGAGGAATCCATTTCTCTGTGTGAGAAGAACAGGTACGATCTTGTTTTCATGGATCATATGATGCCCGGCATGGATGGCGTTGAAGCCATGAAGAGGATAAAATCCGGAGCTGCCAAGAGGGGGATCGATCTTCCCGTCATCGCACTTACCGCAAATGCCATCAGTTCAGCCAAGGAGATGTTCTTATCCGAAGGCTTTGACGGATTTGTTCCCAAGCCTGTGGAACTATCCGAACTTGAGAGAGTTCTCAAATATGTTCTTCCCAAATCTGCGATCGTTTTTGAGGAGGCCAAAAAGCCCTCGCGAAATATTCAGAGCACTCAGTCTTCACCGGATGCGCAGGACACTGCGGCGGTTAAAGAAAGCACGCCCGTACCCGCACCGGGCAGGGAAAGCACATCTGTACCGGATAAAGAAGACGGGGATGTGACTGTCCTCGACAAAGAAGGTGCTCTTAAGTATTGCATGGGTGATGAGGAGTTCTACGAAAAGCTGCTTGATGAATATGCTTCCGGCAGGCAGGAAAAGCTCGCTGAGCTCGGCAGGCTCTATGAGGAACCGGACCGGAAGGATTATATGATCAGGGTGCATTCCATAAAGAGCACTTCAAAGATGATCGGTGCGGTACGGCTCTCGGAGAAAGCGTTTGAGCTGGAGATGGCTGCAAAGAACGGTGATGAGGATACGATCCTGAAATGTCATGCTCCCTTTGTCGCAGAATACGGCAGGCTTATGGAATATATTGCGGGGCGCGGCGGTTCTCGTTGAAAGGATGTCATCTATGAAAGAGATGTTGAGTTCGATGTGGAAAAAACTGCTGGATCCGGACAGGGACCTTAAAGAGAGGACTATAGTCTATACGACTCTCATAGGTGTTGTTTCCGTATTCATCGTTCTTCTCGGAAACATACTCATCGGGGAGAATATGGTCGAGATAGTTTTTCTCGTCCTGACGCTCATCCTGTCCCCGACGATCTCTTTTCTGTGCATCAGATTAAAGAAGGTGGATCTCGGAGCATTTCTGATAATCGCATGGGTTGTTTTTGTGATCCTGCCCGTGGCATATTTTTACGGCGGAGGTCTGACGGGCTGCGTAACGAGCTGGTTTATCTTTTCATATCTGTATATAGGCCTTATCCTTTCCGGAAAGACCAGGAACGTTATGCTGTTAATGCTTACGATCCTTATCTGCGCTCTTTACGGAACCTCGTATTTTTATCCGGATCTTGTACTCTATCATACGAGGCTTACCTGGTATCTCGATTCGTCTTTGTCCGTGCTCATAGTGAGTTTTGCCGTATACATAATGGTAAGTTTTCAGAAGAGGCTTTATATTGAGGAGAACAAAAGGGCTGCCGAACAGACCAGGGAAGTCGAGGAACTGAATCAGACTCAGAACAGATTCTTTTCCAGCATGAGCCATGAGATCAGGACTCCCATCAATACCATCATCGGCCTTAATGAAATGATCCTCAGAGAGGATATATCCGATGAGGTCGCAGAGGATGCCCGCAATATCCAGGCCGCATCAAAGATCCTTATATCCGTGGTCAACGATATCCTGGATATGTCCAAGATCGAATCCGGACATATGGAGCTTGTGAACGTATCATACAGGGTCGGTGACATGCTTTCCGAGATCACCAACATGTTCTGGGGAAAGGCCAAGGAAAAGGGACTGGAGTTCAATATCGAAGTCGATCCCGCGGTTCCGGCCAATCTGTTCGGTGATGAGGTCAGGATCAAGCAGATACTGATCAATCTTCTTAACAATGCCGTAAAGTATACGGAAAAAGGAAGCATAACCCTCTCCATCCACTGTCATAAGACGGAGGACGGTAAGGCACTGCTGTTTTATTCCGTATCAGATACCGGAATAGGTATCAGAAAGGAAAATATCCCCTATCTTTTTGATGCCTTCAAGAGAGTTGATGTCAAGAAAAACAGATATATCGAGGGAACGGGTCTCGGCCTCTCCATCGTAAAACAGCTTGTCACCCTGATGGGCGGCGAGGTTTCCGTTACCAGCGAATATATGAAGGGGTCCACATTCATCGTATCTCTCGAGCAGGAGATGTCCGATGAAACAAGGATAGGAGAATTCGATCCCGAAGCGGTGCGCACCGCGGGAAAAACCAGGAAATACCATCAGAGATTCGAGGCTCCAGGTGCGAAGATACTGATCGTGGATGACAACAAGACCAATCTCATGGTGGCTGCAAAGCTTCTGAAGGAGACCAGGGTAAAGACAACGACCGCTTCCTCCGGAAAAGAAGCATTAAAGCTTACTCTCATTGAGCATTATGATACGATCATCATGGATCATCTGATGCCCGAAATGGACGGTATTGAATGTCTTCATGCCATCAGGGAGCAGGTGGGAGGACTTTGCAGGGAGACTCCCGTTGTGGTGATGACCGCAAATGCGGGCGGTGAGAACAAGATCCTTTATAAGAATGAAGGCTTTGACGGATATCTCTTAAAGCCCGTGGATCCCGTGGAGTTTGAGGAGACCCTCATGGAGGTCCTCCCGGGTGACCTTGTCAGCGGATCTTCCGATGAATTCGGAGATGTCGCCGGTCATGAAAAGGTAAGGAGGATGAAAAAGAAGGTTCCTCTCATGATCACCACGGATTCTGTGTCCGATCTTCCCGCAGAACTGACGGATACCTACGGAATTCCCGTTCTTCCCTATTGGATCCATACCGATACGGGTATTTTTGCCGACGGCTTTGAGGCCAGCGGAAACGGGATAATACGTTATATGGAAGGCAGCTATTCCGTAGCAAGGAGTGAAGCCCCTGAGATCTCCGATTATGAGAATTTCTTTGCCGAGCAGCTCTCAGGCGCGCAGCACATCCTTCATATCGCACTTGCAAAGGGCGCGAGCAAGGGATATGAGAATTCGGGAGAAGCCGCGCTTGCTTTTTCAAATGTAGAGGTCTTTGATTCGGGACATCTCTCAAGCGGAATGGGACTGGTGGTACTCGAGGCCGCAAAACTGGTATCTTCGGGAGTTACCGATATCGATCAGATAGAACGTGCTCTTAAGATCAAGAGCTCAAAGGTGTCTACCAGCTTCATAGTCGACTCCACGGAATATCTGTACAGGGGCGGAAGATTATCCGAGAGGATGAACCGTCTGTGTTCTTCACTCCTGATACATCCGATACTCTCGCTCAGAAAGAGCCAGCTGGGAGTATCCGGCATAATGCTCGGAAGGCGCGATTCCACCAAGAAGAGATATGTAAGACATGTTCTCCGCCATCCTTCTGATATCGACAGGAGCGTTCTGTTCATAACATATGCCGGAATGAAGAGATCCGAGCTTGAAGAGATAAGGGATTATGCACTTTCTTTTGTAAGATTTGAAAAGGTATATATACAGGAAGCATCCCCTGCCATATCCATAAACTGCGGCCCCGGGACCTTCGGCCTGCTCTTTTCAAGAAAATAGCGGATTCCTATTGACAAATCCCTGAAATATGGTTAAAGTGGTTTGGTGCGTGATGATTAGCGTGCGTGTCTCGCTTTAGGTGCATCCCGTCAATGCATCGGGCTAAAGTCACCGGCACTTGATGGTTTGATTGTATATTATTATGGAGGTGTTACTTTGGCTAACATTAAGTCTGCTAAGAAGAGAGTACTTGTCGATCGCAGAAACGAAGAGAGAAATAAGTCTATCCGTTCTTCATCCAAGACTGCAGTCAAGAAGCTTTATGCTGCTGTAGAGAGCGGAGATAAGAGCGCAGCAGAGGCTGAGCTTAAGGCTGCTACCAAGACTCTTGAGATGGCTGCATCTAAGGGCGTTTATCACAAGAACAACGTCGCTAACAAGACTTCCAAGATGGCTAAGGCTGTTAACAAGATGGCTTAAGTCTTATATGAAACTTTTTGCCCCCGGATATTATCCGGGGGTTTATTTATTTCACCCGGTTTTTATGTTAAAATCAGTACCTGCGTATCAATTAAAGTAAGATCGGATATTCTGTGCACCGGACGGTCTGCGGAACGGATCGCAGGGTGCACCGGTAATGGGGTTTTTATGGATAAGAGTCTTATCAGGAATTTTTGCATAGTAGCACATATCGATCACGGCAAGTCGACCCTTGCCGACCGTATCATAGAAAAGACGGGACTGCTCACCGCAAGGGAAATGCAGGAGCAGGTCCTTGACAATATGGACCTTGAAAGGGAGAGGGGCATCACCATCAAATCCCAGGCTGTAAGGACAGTTTACAAGGCCCGCGACGGAAAAGAGTATATCTTCAATCTGATAGATACTCCGGGACATGTGGATTTTAATTACGAGGTTTCAAGAAGCCTTGCCGCATGTGACGGAGCCATTCTGGTGGTTGATGCGGCCCAGGGCGTTGAAGCACAGACCCTTGCCAATGTGTATCTTGCACTTGACCATAACCTGGATGTTTTTCCCGTCATCAATAAGATAGACCTTCCCAGCGCAGAGCCGCAGAGGGTCAAGGACGAGATAGAAGATGTCATAGGCATTGAGGCACAGGATGCGCCTCTTATCTCGGCAAAGAACGGCATAGGCATAGAGGAGGTTCTCGAAGCTGTCGTAAGTAAGATCCCCGCCCCCACGGGAGATGAGAACGCGCCTCTTCAGGCTCTTATCTTTGATTCGTTATATGATTCCTATAAGGGAGTGATCGTATTTGTCCGTGTCATGAACGGTACTGTCAAAAAAGGTACTAAGATACTTATGATGGCTACCGGGGCTTCCGAGGAAGTCGTTGAAGTCGGATATTTCGGTGCGGGACGTTTCATACCCTGTGATGAGCTCTCTGCCGGTATGGTCGGTTATATCACCGCATCGATCAAGACGCTTTCCGAGACTGCGGTGGGTGATACCGTTACGGAAGCGGACAATCCCTGCAGCGAACCTCTTCCCGGATATAAGCAGGTGCAGCCTGTTGTTTATTGCGGTGTTTATCCCGCAGACAGTGCCAAGTACGAGGACCTCAAGGAAGCGCTTGAGAAGCTTCAGTTAAACGATGCTTCGCTTTTCTATGAACCCGAGACTTCACTTGCATTGGGCTTCGGCTTCAGATGCGGTTTCCTGGGACTTCTTCACCTGGATATCATTCAGGAGAGACTTGAAAGAGAATACGATCTGGATCTTGTCACCACGGCTCCTTCGGTCGTATACAAGATCTACAAGACGGACGGTACCGTCATCGATCTGACCAATCCTTCCAATCTCCCCGATCCCAGTGAGATCGAGCATATGGAGGAGCCCATAGTCAATGCCGAGATAATGGTGACTAAGGACTTTGTCGGTTCCATTATGGAGCTTTGCCAGCAGAGACGCGGACGCTATATCAGTATGGAATACATAGAGGCGGGGAGAGCGCTCATCAAGTATGAGCTTCCTCTCAACGAGATCATCTATGATTTCTTCGATGCGCTGAAATCAAGATCCAGAGGCTATGCTTCCTTTGACTACGACCTTAAGGGATATGAGAAGAGCTCTCTCGTTAAGCTTGATATCCTGATAAACAAAGAGCAGGTGGATGCTCTGAGCTTTATCGTACATGCCGATTCCGCTTATGAAAGAGGAAGGAAGATGTGCGAGAAGCTTAAGGATGAGATCCCCAGGCATCTTTTTGAGATCCCCATTCAGGCATGCGTCGGTGGCAGGGTCATAGCAAGAGAGACCGTCAAAGCTATGAGGAAGGATGTCCTTGCAAAGTGTTACGGCGGTGATATCACACGTAAGAAGAAGCTTCTTGAAAAGCAGAAGGAAGGAAAGAAGAGGATGAGACAGGTAGGAAGCGTCGAGATCCCCCAGTCGGCCTTCATGAGCGTTCTGAAGCTTGATGACGACAACTGATCCCGGAAAAACTTACGGAGCCTTTGATGTCTGAACAGTTTATCGAATTATATATACATATTCCCTTTTGCGTAAGAAAATGTCTTTACTGCGATTTTCTTTCCTTTGCCGCAGATGATGTGACAAAGGAAAAATATGTGGATGCTCTTTGCAGGGAATTGGAATGCATGGGAGAAGAGAGGCGGGATGCCTCTCTTTCTTCTGTTTTTATAGGCGGAGGAACGCCTTCCGTACTTCCCGCAGACCACATTCGCAGGATAATGGATTGTGTCCGGGAGAGTTTCTGTCTGCAGAGTGATGCGGAGATCACCATAGAGTGCAATCCCGGAACTGTTACGGATGAAAAACTGCGCACATACAGAGAATGCGGCATAAACAGGATAAGCTTCGGCCTTCAGTCCGTTCATGATGACGAACTTAAGACCCTTGGGCGGATCCATTCTTTCGGTGATTTTCTTGCAGGCTACAGGTCTGCGGTAAATGCGGGATTTACCAACATAAACGTGGATCTTATGAGCGGATGCCCCGGGCAGACTGAAGGCTCATGGAGGGAAACTCTGGAGAAGGTCTGCAGCCTTGATCCCGCTCCCGTACATATCTCCGCATACAGCCTCATAGTTGAGGACGGAACGCCCTTCGGCGAGATGTATGAAGACGGGGACCTGATCCTTCCGGATGAAGATACCGACCGCAGCATGTATCATCTGACATCGGAGATACTGTCTCATTACGGATATGAAAGATACGAGATCTCCAATTATTCCAAAAAAGGATTTGAGTGCAGGCACAATAAGGGCTACTGGACCGGAACGGAGTATTTCGGGGCGGGGCTTGATGCCGCATCATATCTTGATAAGAAGAGATATGTGAACACATCCGATATGGATTCATACCTGAGGGATCCCGCAGGAGTCAGGGTGCTTGTTGAAAGTCTCGGCAAAAGCGACCTCATGGGTGAATTCATGATCCTCGGACTGCGCCTGACAAAGGGCGTATCCGGATCGGAATTTACGGAAAGATTCGGGGCGGATATCCATGATATCTACGGAAAAGAGATAGCCCGTTTTGTAAAAGAAGGACTTCTTGAAGAAGAAGGCGGATATATTCGTCTTACGGAGCGCGGGCTTGATCTTGCCAACCGGGTCATGCAGGCTTTTATCTGAATGACTGAGGATTTATCAAAGAGTACGGCGGTCCGGAACCTGTGACCGCTTACTGTAAAGACTTAACTAAAGGAGCCTTAACGGAATATGAACACAGCATACCGTAAAGTTACAGGAACAAATCCGATAATCGCAATGGATTATCCTGATCCCGATGTCATAAACGTAAACGGGACATTCTATATGATCAGCACCACGATGCATTATATGCCGGGTGCGGAGATACTGGTCTCGTATGACCTTCTGCACTGGGAACATCTGTCCTACGTCTTTGATACTCTTGACGGCACGCCCGCCCAGCGCCTGGAAGACGGAGAGTACATATACGGAAAGGGCATGTGGGCAGCTTCCATAAGATACCATGAGGGGATGTTCTATGTTGTATTTGTCTGCAATGACACGCATAAGACTTATCTGTACAGGTCCGGGGACCCCTGCGGAGAATGGAAGAAGAGCACGATCGAAGGCTTCTATCACGATGCATCCCTCCTCTTTGACGAAGGAAGAGCATATATCGTATACGGAAACAGGAATATTTATCTGACGGAGCTGAATAAGGAACTGACGGGGCCCGAAGAAGGAGGACTTCACAGGCTTATAGTGAGCGATGAAGGCAATCCGTCCCTCGGCTACGAAGGATCCCATATTTACAGGATCTTCGGAAGATACTATCTGTTCCTCATCCATTCGAAGAGGGACAGGTGGAGAAGGGTCGAGGCCTGTTTTTCATCGGATTCACTCCTTGGAGAGTTCACCGGGGGCGATGTCTTTGATGACGACCTGGGATTCAGGAATTCCGGTATCGCCCAGGGCGGAATAGTGGAAGGCCCCGAGGGGGTATGGAACGCTGTGATGTTCCGCGATAACGGAGCGGTCGGAAGGCTGCCCGTCGTGGTGGGTGTCAGATGGGAGAAGGATGAAAAAGGAAATCCCGTTCCCGTGTTCGGAAAAGACGGAAAAGCTGACATTTCTCCCGAGCTTTCTTCATACTGTCCGGACTATGAATATATGCCGCTTTCGGGAAACGATGATTTCAGATACGATCCCGAAACGGAGTTTTCAAGAGACAAAAAAGGACACGGAACCTTCGGATTTAAGAGCTTCTGGCAGTTTAACCATGAGCCTGATATGAGCCTTGTCGGTACGGATGCCGAAAACGGCAAACTCCTGATAAAGACGGACAGGACCGCGGAAAACATATTCCATGTGAGGAACATACTGACGCAGAGGATGTCGTTTCCTTCATGCAGTGCTGAGGTCACCGTAGACGGATCGATGCTAGGTGACGGGGATCACGCGGGGCTTGCGGCATTTCAGGGTGATTACCTGACAGTGGGCATATGCAGAAAAGAAGGAAAGCTCTATGCCGAGTACAGCGCATTTACAAATGATACGGGCGATGTATGGAAGCTCGGAGAAGGACCTGCCAGTAAAAAGGAGCTCATTCCCATATCCGGAGATACGCTGAGAGTGCGGATCACCGCTGATTTCGGCACAGATTTAGGTAAAGACAGCGCCTTTTGCGAAATATACGAAAACGGCGCCTTCAGGCGGTTTGGCGAAGAGCAGGAGCTTCGCTTCAGGCTCGATCATTTTACCGGCTGCAGATTCGGACTTTTCGTCATGTCTGAGGAGCGTGCGGGCGGCACAGGCTGTTTCTCTGACTTTGTGAAAGTTTAAATTTTCTTGTTATTTTCAGGCCGCTATAGTAAGATATTTTTGTTGGACTCTTTAAATTTTGCAGATTAGGGGTGAAACAAAATGGTTGATATTTATGACATAATGCAAAAAGCAAAGGTTGCAGGCGCCAGTGACGTTCATATCACTGTAGGTGTCCCTCCCAAGATGAGAGTTAACGGTAGTCTTCTTACTGTCGAGGGGTACGACAGGATGATGCCTCAGGATACTCTGGACGTAGTAATGTCCATAGCAAATGAGGAACAGAGACGCAGATTCGAAGAGATAGGCGAGTACGATATGTCCTTCTCGATACCTGCTCTCGGACGTTACCGTGTCAATATATTCAAGCAGAGAGGATCTGCCGGACTTGCACTCAGACTTGTCGGTACCGAGATCCCCAATCCCGAGAAACTCGGCGTTCCCAAGGCAGTCATCGATCTCCATGAGAGAAAGAGAGGCCTTGTCCTTGTTACCGGTCCTACCGGTTCCGGTAAATCAACAACCCTTGCATCCATCATTGACAGGATCAACGAAAACCGTGATGCACACATCATCACTCTTGAGGATCCTATCGAGTATCTGCATATGCATAAGAGATCAATCGTCAACCAGCGTGAGATCGGAATGGACTCCAATACATACGCAAACGCACTTCGTGCCGCACTCCGTGAAGACCCCGATGTCATCCTCGTCGGTGAGATGAGAGACCTTGAGACCATTTCAACCGCTATTACCGCAGCAGAGACCGGACACCTTGTCCTTTCAACCCTGCATACAATAGGTGCCGCATCCACCGTCGACCGTGTTATCGACGTTTTCCCTCCTCATCAGCAGCAGCAGATAAGGATCCAGCTTGCGGGCGTTCTCGAAGCTATCATTTCCCAGCAGCTGATCCCTACCTATGACGGAAAGGGAAGAGTTGCAGCATTCGAGGTTCTTCTTGCAAACCACGCTATCAGAAACCTTATCCGTGAAGGAAAGTCACACCAGATCATGGGTGTCATGCAGACCAATAAGGCTATGGGTATGATCACCATGGATGAAGCTATCTGTAACTTCTTCTACGAAGGAAAGATCGACAGAGACCAGGCCATCCACTTCGCACAGGATCCCGATGCAATGGAGATCAAGATCTGACAGGTTCAAAAATACAATGCCGCTACCGGAAGGTGGCGGCATTTTTTTTGTATATTTTTGCGTATACATTTATTGGTGCTGCAAATTTTTGTTTACATGTTTCTGAAATTCTACGTATTCCTGAAATAATCAAGATCCGGTCTGTAGGAAGAGGCTTCAAGAAGATGCTCGGCGGTGATGTCTTCTGAACCCTCTATATCCGCTATGGTCCTTGAGACCTTAAGGATCCTGTGATAAGACCTTGCGGAGAGACCGAGTTTTTTATACAGGCCTTCCATGAGCTTCTCCTCCTTCGGCCTCAGTCTGCATATGCGGTCCGTTTCATCCGCTTTAAGATCGGAATTGAATCTTATGCCGGTACCTTTGTAACGCTCTTCCTGGGCTTTTCTGGCCCTTTCGACCATTTCTGTCATCTCGGCGGAGGTGAGTCCTTTATCATCCGACCTCATATCCGCCATATCCACGTTTTTAAGCTCTGTACAAAGATCTATCCTGTCCAGGATCGGCCCGGATATTCTGCCGAGATACTTTTTTATCTCATTTTCTGTGCAGCTGCATTTTCCTCTGTCCGGATAATACCCGCAGGGACAGGGATTCATGGCGCATATCAGCAGAAAATCCGCAGGATATTCCACATTGTATCTTACCCTGGATATGCTGATCATCTTATCCTCGAGAGGCTGCCTGAGACATTCGATGGTATCCCTTCCGAACTCGGGAAGTTCATCGAGAAAAAGGACGGATCTGTGGGCAAGGCTTATGATACCGGGCTTTGGATACTGACCTCCGCCCACAAGGGCAGTTCTTGTTACCGAATGGTGCGGGGCCTGGAATGTCCTTGAACCTATCAGCGCCTTTCCTTTGGGCATGCATCCCGCAACAGAGTAAATGGCTGTGAGTTCAAGGGCTTCGGGGAGAGAAAGGGGAGGGAGGATCCCCGGTATCCTGCGTGCGATCATTGATTTTCCGGCTCCCGGAGGCCCTGTCATAAGGAGAGAGTGAAAGCCCGCTGCACTTATCACGGCAGCTCTTTTAGCTCTTTCCTGGCCTTTTACCTGGGCAAAATCGGGTATCCTTTCATCCCTGTTATCAAATACAGGCTTAGGATCCGCACTGACCGCGGGAAGGATCTCTTCTCTGCCTGTGATCAGATATTCTATGACTTCTTCAAGGCTTGAAGCCCCTCTTACTTTTATTCCCGGGATCATGGCACCTTCTCCGGCATTGTCAGCGGGGACTATGCATTCCTTTATCCCTTCTTTTGCCGCTGCCGTGACGACGGGCAGGACGCCCCTTACGCTCCGTATCTCCCCGTTTAAGCCTATCTCTCCCAGAAAGAGTATCCCTGAGACCGCATCCGGATCCAGATAGTTCATGGCAGTGAGGATGCCTATGGCTATGGGAAGATCGTAGCCCGTTCCGTCTTTTTTAAGATCTCCGGGGGAGAGGTTTATTGTGATCCTCTGGGGTGGGAGAAGTATGTCGTTGTTTTTCAGGGCCGCTCTTATTCGGTCCCTGGCTTCACGGATCTCCGTGCCGGGTGAGCCGACAATGTTAAAGACCGGAAGCCCGTTTGATATGTCTGTTTCAACATGCACTATGAGTGCATTTATTCCCTGTAATGTAGCGGATAAGGTTTCGGTAAACATATATACTCCTGTTATTATTTTCTGCAAAAATAACCCGGACTGATCTGCAGCGCATGGTCTGAAAGGCACAGTTCCATCAGTATCAGGCATATACCGGTCTCTCCGGGGGATGTGAGTCCTTTTTTTCTGAGTGAGAGATCTATATCGGATGCGCTCTGGGGGAAAAGGGTCAGATGCGAATATACTTCGATATGCTCTTTGTCTATGTCATCGGGGACCGTATCGCATCCGCTGTATTTTCTGTGCCTTTTGTCCGCAGCCGTATCAAAGGATGGCTTTATGGCATTCCTTTTTTCAAAAGAGCTGTTATCCTGCATCATTAGGCCCTGTGCGTGATCCTCCATAAGGTCACTCAGGAAGATCTCCGGGGACAGATAAATCCTGGCTCCGTGCCCTATGAGACCGTTGCAGCCCGCACTCAGTCCGTCTCCGAGCCTTCCCGGCGCGGCATATATGTCACGTCCCTGTTCGAGAGCCTGGTCGACCGTTATGAGAGTGCCGCTCCTGGTCCTTGCTTCAAGGACTACTACCGCATCCGCCATTCCGCTCACCAGTCTGTTCCTGCTGGGAAAAAGAGATGCCATTGCCTTGGTGCCCGGAGGGTACTGTGATATGATTCCGCCCGATGTTTTTAGTTTTTCATAGAGCGTTTTGGAGGAGGGAGGGTAGCAAATGTCCGCACCGCTCCCCAAAACTGCAAAAGAACTTCCGCCTGCGGAAACGGCAGCAGCCTGGGAAGCCGAATCTATGCCCATTGCCATGCCGCTTATCAGATTCACGTCATTTTTTCCAAGGGCCTTTCCCAGGTCCTCAGCAAGCTTAAGGCCGTAATCCGAGCACTGCCTTGCACCTATCACGGCAACGGAGAGCCTGTTGTTTTCCGGGAGGTGTCCAAAGTAAAAGAGGGCAAGGGGCGGGTCCGGGATGTTTTTTAATCTCATTGGGTAATCTTCATCCCATATAAATGAGATCTTCATGCCGGTTCTTAGAAACTCATTGTATTTTTCGGTTATGTCCGGCCCTTTTCTGATTTCCAGAAGAGCCGACAGGCTGCTTCTTTTGCCTGCTGCGTTTATGAGTACTTCATCCGGGGCTTCATATACTTCCTTAAACGATCCGAAATCCCGGATGAGTTTCGGTATCGGCCCCCGGCCTATCCAGGGTACGGAAACAAGCCAGAAAGCATATGGAAGCTCACTTTCCGGAACATGACAAAACAGAAGATCATCAAAATCCATGATGTCCTTTCCGTCTTCTTTGGGAAAAATGGGCGAACGCCCTTGATACATACGCAAAGTCATCTTAGTGCATCCCTCCGTGACGTGTCAAGTTGATTAAATGCAGTCATTGACTTTAAGTCCTTCGGGATTGACAATAAATATGTATGCGATCAGATATAGATCTTTGATCCGGGAGTTGAAAATTTTGGCTATAATTGTTTACGGAATCATATTTACGGCATCGATCATCTGTTCCGCGATATATATCTTTAACTGGCACAAGCATTTCAACACCAATATCGGAATGATCTTTGCGTTTATTCCGATAACCTGCCTCGGACATCTGATGTTCAGCATGTCTAAGAGTCTCGGGGAGGCTGTTGCCGCACAGAGGATAATATATCTCGGGAGCAGTTTTCTTCAGCTTTTTTTCCTGTTGAGCGTATTCAATATATGTAAGACGGACCTGCGCAACGGCGTCAGGGTGCTTCTGTATCTGATATGTGCGGGGGCTTTCATGTGTGCGTTCACCATCGGGAAAAACGATCTTTTTTACAGGGACATATCCTTTGAGATCGTAGACGGAACTGCGGTCTTAAGCAGACAGTACGGCCCGCTCCATACGCTTTTTTATGCTGTGGTGCTGGTTTTCTTTGCCATTGGCTTTTATGTTATCCTTTATTCCCGGTTCAGGAAGAGACAGGTCCCCAGAAGGATCATTGGACTGCTGGTCCTGCCGTATATGATCGTTCTGGTCAGTTATTTTGTTCTGAAGAAAATAATTTACGGCATAGACCTGATGCCGCTGGGATACCTGATGGCACAGATCATATATATCATCATCTCTGCCAGGGTTAATCTCTACGATGTGGCGGATACTGCCATTGATTCCATGGTCCGTCAGAAGGCGATAGGCTACATATCCTTTGATTTCAAATACAGATACCTGGGGAGCAACGAGGTTGCAAGGATGCTGGTTCCCGCACTGAACGATCTGGCGGTGGACGATGTGTTCGGAAGCCGCGACGGTGAGGGCAAGATAAGGCATTATCTTGACAGATTCAGCAGACATCCGTCAAATAACAGCTTTTTATATACATATCTGCCCCCTGACTGCGAGGGCCCTTCAGATTCGGACAGCAAGAAGATATATGATGTCAAAGTCAATTATCTCTATGACGGATCCCACAGGCGCGGATTTATCGTGACCTTTACGGATGATACCGCAAACAAGAAGTATATCAAGCTTCTTGACGGGTATAACGAGAAGCTCAAAGATGAAGTCAAACAGAAGACCAGGCACATTGTGGAGATGCATGACAATCTGATCATGAGTCTTGCAATGATGGTTGAAAGCAGGGACAATTCAACCGGCGGTCATATCAGAAGGACCAGCGAGTGCGTCAGGATACTTGTGGATGAGATAAAAAAGGAAGGCAGGCTCTCTTTGTCCGATGAGTTCTGCGAAGACCTGATAAAAGCAGCTCCCATGCACGATCTCGGCAAGATCGCGGTTGATGATGCGGTGCTCCGCAAGGCGGGACGTTTCACAGATGAAGAGTATAATGAGATGAAGAAGCATGCCGCAGAGGGAGCAAGAGTCATCCATGAGATACTTCTGAACACCGATGACGAATCCTTCAAGAAGATAGCGGAAAATGTCGCTCATTATCACCATGAGCGCTATGACGGTTCCGGTTATCCCGAGAAGCTTGTGGGGGAGGACATACCTCTTGAAGCCAGGATAATGGCTGTTGCGGATGTTTACGATGCCCTTGTGAGCAAGCGTGTTTACAAGGAGGCGTTCAGCTTCGAAAAAGCCGACAGGATCATAATGGAGGGCATGGGCACACAGTTCGATCCGGCTCTTAAGGAAGTATACGAAAGATCCAGGCCGAGGCTTGAAGACTATTACAGAAAAGAACAGGAATGATGAGGATATGGAAAATACCGTTTACAGGCAGAACACAAAGGAGATAAATATCGGCGGAGTAAAGATCGGTCACGGAAATCCCATAGCGATCCAGTCCATGACAAACACTCCAACGGCTGATGTGAAGGCTACCGTGGCCCAGATAAAGGCACTTGAAAATGCGGGCTGTGAGATAATAAGATGCACCGTGCCGGATGAAGAATCGGCTAAGGCTGTTTCAGAGATAAAAAAGCAGATAAATATCCCTCTTGTTGCGGATATCCATTTTGATCACAGGATGGCGATCATGGCAATGGAAAACGGAGCCGACAAGATCCGTATCAATCCCGGAAACATCGGGTCATCCGAAAAGGTCAGGGAGGTCGTCAGATGTGCGGCGGAGCGGAGGATTCCCATCAGAGTCGGCGTAAACTCCGGCTCTCTGGAGAAAAACCTTCTGGAAAAATACGGCGGCGTAACTCCCGAAGGCATAGTGGAGAGCGCTCTTGATAAGGTTCATCTGATAGAGGATATGGGGTATGACGATCTGGTCATCAGCATCAAATCATCGGATGTTATGATGTGCGTAAGGGCACACGAACTGATCGCAGGGAAGACTCCCTATCCGCTTCATGTGGGCATCACCGAATCAGGCACCGTAAGGAGCGGAAGCATCAAATCCTCCATAGGACTCGGCCTTATCCTTGATAAGGGCATAGGTGATACCATAAGGGTTTCGCTTACAGGAGATCCCTGTGAGGAGATCACTGCAGCCAGGCTGATCCTCAAGACACTGGGACTGCGCAGGGGAGGTATCGATGTGGTTTCCTGTCCGACATGCGGAAGAACAAAGATAGACCTCATATCCCTTGCAACTGAGGTAGAGAAGATCGCGGAGAATTATCCCTACGATATCAGACTTGCCGTTATGGGATGTGCCGTCAACGGCCCGGGGGAAGCCAGGGAGGCCGATCTTGGCATAGCCGGAGGACTTCATGAGGGACTTCTCATGAAGCACGGTGAGATCATCAGAAAAGTTCCGGAAAGCGAGCTCCTTGCCGCTCTTAAGGAAGAGCTTGACAACTGGAAATAATAGATTTTTTCAACCACATTTTATTGTACCTGTGCGGGTAGGCGGGAGCGCCACGGCAGGACACGCGAAAGGAACGGAATATGATATTTAAATTTACCGATGCATTTCCTATGCTCAGGCTTAAGGATCGTACCTCGATCCTGCTTGAAGACACACTGGTCACAAGGGTCACAACGCCCAAAAATCATGATTTTCTGAATGTCTATCTGGAAAGCGACCATATCATCACCAAGGATGTGATCCGCGAAGTCGAACGCGAGATCAAAAAGCAGGTGATAAACAACGCCCGCACCAGGGTCAGGGTGATAGAGTCCTTCAAGCTTTCTGCAACACCCAAGTTAAAATATGTATATGAGGAATACAGTGATTCCGCTCTGTTTGAGATAGAGGAGGAGAGTATTCTTTTTTTCAATATGATAAGGACTTCAGAGATCTCTTTTGACGGAGATACGAATATGATCGTATCCGTCGGAGACATCCCTGTTTACAGATCCAAGGAATCCGAATTTCTGGAGCTTCTTAACGGTATCTTCATAGACAGGTTCGGAACGGAGGGCAGGATAGAGATCACATACCACGAGGTTACGATCTCTAATCCCGACGATTCCGATTTTGACCGGGAGATCCATTCCGTGACCGAGAGCTTAAGGAAGGGCGAGGAGAAATTCCTCGGTGCCACCTCAGGCAATAAGGGCGCTGAGGAGCAGAAAAAAGAACCCTCCGAAAAGAGCACATCCCGCGGCAAGGGTAACGAAAAGTCTTCGGGAGGAACAGGCGAATACAAGGGCGGATTCAGAAACCAGGGCGGCGGCTTTAACGGTTTTTCCAGAGGCTCATCTCCCAGAAAAGAATTAAAAAACACAGATCCCAATGCGATATACGGAAATGTGGTCCCGGATGAAAAGACGGTTCCTTTGAGCGAGCTTAACGAGGGCATGGGAACTGTGTCCGTAAGGGGCATGGTATTTTCCGTGAAAGCGGTTGATATCAAGGATGAGAGATCCATAATCAGCTTTAACATCGCCGATTTTACCGATGCCATCAGCTGCAGGATATATGTCAGCACCGCAGAATCCGCAAGCTATCAGGAAAAACTCGAGCCCGGCACTTTTGTCAGGCTCACGGGATTTCTGTCTGTCAGCAACGGCAAATTCGACAGGGGGGATCTGACCATCGGCAATGTCAAGGGCATCGTAAAGATCGATGATTTCAGGACTTCCCGAAAAGACAATTCATCCAAAAAGAGGGTGGAGCTCCATATCCATACCAAGATGAGCGATATGGATGGTGTCTCCGAGACTAAGGATATAGTAAAAAGAGCTTTTAAATGGGGACACAGGGCCATCGGAATAACCGATAACGGCGTTGTCCAGGGCTTTACCGATGCCGGACATGTCTGGGATGACATGTGGGGAGGCAAAAAAGGAGAGAAGGCAAAGAGGATAGAGGCGGGAGACCCCAATCCCGACAGGCAGGATTTCTTCAAGATCCTCTACGGCGTGGAGGCTTATCTGGTCGATGACCTTCACCAGATAGTCACGGGAAATGCGGATCTTCCTCTTCTCGAGACCGATTATGTCGTATATGATATCGAGACCACAGGTCTGTCGCCCGTCAAGAACAAGATCATAGAGATAGGTGCGGTGAAGGTCCGGGGAGGCAAGATCACTGAGCGTTATTCGACCTTCGTTAATCCCGAAGAACCCATTCCCTACGAGATCACAAAGCTCACCTCCATCACCGACGCGGAAGTCGAAAATGCAAGGACAATATCGGAGATAATCCCCGAGTTCCTTGATTTCTGCGACGGCTGTGTATGGGTTGCCCATAATGCGGAATTCGACGTTAACTTTGTCAAGGAAAAATGCAGGCAGCTTGGGATAAAAGCAGATCCTGTATATGTTGATACTCTTCCTCTTGCAAGAGTGCAGCTGCCGGGTCATGCAAGGTTTACTCTCGATGCCGTTGCCAAGGCTCTCGGTGTAGACCTGGGACATCACCACAGGGCTGTTGACGATGCGGAATGTACTGCGGAGATATTTGTAAAGATGCTGGCCCAGCTCAGCGATGAGGGCATGAAGACTCTCGCTGATATCAACGCTAAGGGATCCTCAAGCACCGAGGCCATATCAAAGCTGCGTCCTTCAAGATGCACGATCTTTGCCAAAAATGAGCTGGGAAGAGTACATCTTTATACCCTTGTTTCGGAATCGCATATAAAGTACTTCAACAGATTCCCCAAGATACCGAAGTCCCTTGTCGAGAAATACCGCGAAGGCCTCATAGTCGGAAGCGGCAATTACAAGGGAGAGCTTTTTGATGCGATTCTTGAGGGACATACCGCAGAGCAGATATCAAATGTTGTGGGATTCTACGATTATCTGGAGGTGCAGCCTCCTTCTGCTTACGAATTCATGATCGACGACGATCATTATCCGGGAATAGAATCCCTCGATGACATAAAAGACATCATCAGGAACGTCATTGACCTGGGCAAGAACTTCTCAAAACCCGTCGTTGCGGCGTCCGATGCTTATTTCCTGGATCCCGACGAGGGTCTTTACAGGGACGTTATATACGATTCAAAGAGTGAGAACAGGGACCGCATACTGCCTCCTTCGCCTCCTTTGTATTTCAGGACGACAGAGGAGATGATGGATGAATTCTCATTTCTCGGAAGCCAGAAAGCGGAAGAGATAGTCATCAGAAATACGAACATGATAGCGGATATGTGTGAATGCATATCTCCCGTAAGACCCGACAAATGTCCTCCGGTCATTCCCGATTCGGACAAGACCTTAACGGAGATCTGTTACAACAGGGCTCACGAGATATACGGTCCCGACCTTCCCGAGGTTGTTACTGAGAGGCTTGAAAGAGAGCTTAAATCCATCATCACCAACGGATTTGCGGTCATGTATATAATCGCACAGAAGCTGGTGTGGAAATCCGTGGAGGACGGTTACCTGGTAGGCTCGAGAGGATCTGTCGGAAGCTCCTTTGTCGCCACCATGGCGGGTATCACGGAGGTCAATCCTCTGCAGCCTCACTATTACTGTCCCGAATGCCATTTCTCCGATTTTGATTCGGAAGAAGTTAAAAAATTCCGCGGCAAGGCGGGAGTGGATATGCCTGACAGAAAGTGCCCTGTGTGCGGCACAGATCTCTGCAAGGAAGGCTTTGACATACCCTTTGAGACCTTCCTCGGATTTAAGGGAAACAAGGAGCCCGATATAGACCTTAACTTTTCGGGAGAATATCAGTCAAAGGCCCATAAATACACGGAAGTCATCTTCGGTACCGGACAGACCTACAGAGCCGGCACCGTGGGAACCGTTGCGGAAAAGACAGCCTTCGGTTTTCTTAAGAAGTTTTACGAAAAGCGAGGTATCAGGCGCAGGAATTCCATGATCGAATTCCTGCAGAAGGGATGCGAGGGTGTAAAGCGTTCGACCGGCCAGCATCCCGGCGGTATCGTTGTGCTTCCGAACGGAGAGGATATCAACACCTTCACTCCCGTTCAGCACCCCGCAAATGATATGACCACCGACACGGTGACCACCCATTTCGATTACCACTCGATCGATCATAACCTGTTAAAGCTTGATATCCTCGGACACGATGATCCCACGATGATAAGGATGCTCCAGGATCTTATCGGGTTCGATCCCATCAAGGATATTCCTCTTGATGACGAGAAGGTAATGACTCTTTTCCAGAACACCGAAGCTCTTGGCGTAACTCCCGATGATATCGGCGGATGCAAACTCGGATGCCTGGGAATACCTGAGTTCGGCACGGATTTTGCAATGAACCTGGTCCTCCAGGCAAAGCCCAAGATGTTCTCGGACCTTGTCAGGATATCGGGCCTTTCCCACGGTACCAATGTGTGGCAGAACAATGCCGAAGTTCTGATCAACAACGGTACGGCGGACATTTCCACCGCAATATGTACCAGAGACGATATCATGACCTATCTGATCGGAAAAGGCATAGAGCCCGAGCAGTCCTTCAACATCATGGAGGCCGTAAGAAAGGGCAAGGTTGCCGGAAGCCGCAATGCACAGGGAGAAATTACCTTCAAGGACTGGCCTGAATGGAAGGCGGACATGCTTGCCCACGATGTCCCCGACTGGTATATCTGGTCGGCTGAGAGGATAGAGTACATGTTCCCGAGAGCACATGCCGCGGCATACGTCATGATGGCATGGAGGATCGCATACTGTAAGATCAATTATCCGCTCCAGTATTACGCCGCATATTACAGTATCAGGGCGAAGGCTTTCAACTATGAGCTGATGTGCATGGGAAGAACGGCGCTTGAGGATAATCTGAACGCACTTAAAAAGAAAAAAGAACTGTCGGAAAAAGACAGAAATGCCGAGAGACTTTCAAATACCGAGACAGATCAGATGTCCGATATGAGGATAGTCCAGGAGATGTATGCAAGGGGATATGAGTTCATGCCCATCGATCTTTCAAAAGTCCTTGCAAAACAGTGCAGGGTCATTGACGGAAAGATCATGCCGGCTCTTACCAGCATAGACGGTCTCGGAGCATCCGTTGCGGACGCCATCGCTTACGAGGGCAGGAAGGGAAGGTTCTTAAGCTGCGACGATTTCAGGGAAAGGACCAAGGCGTCCCAGACAGTCACGAACAAACTGAAATCCCTGGGCATTCTCGGGGACATTCCGGAGTCGAATCAGATGAGTATTTTCGACATGTTCGGGACCTGATAAAAAACTTTTTAAAAAGTTCTAAATTATTTCTTGCATTTTATAATATCTTATTGTAATATAAACGGGTCGCACAAATGAAGCGATCCGAAATGGCTGGTTGGTCAAGCGGTTAAGACGCCGCCCTCTCACGGCGGAAACAGGG
>CAMNEB010000014.1 GCA_946536155.1 uncultured Lachnospiraceae bacterium
CCTTTGTCTTGGCTATGTCATGGCAGAGCGCTGCGGTGATCAGAAGGTCTCTGTTGAGAACACTGTATGTCCTGCTGAGGTAGTCACATATTCCGGCAACTCCGAGAGTGTGCTGCATCAGTCCGCCGACAAAGCCGTGATGCACTGTCTTGGCTGCCGAGCAATTACGGAACTTTTTAACAAGCTCTTCGTCCTCAACAAAGAATTTCCTGAGCAGTGCATTGTAATACCGGTCCTTTACACTGTCTATAAGTCCGAGGAGTTCGTTATACATCTCATCGTTATTCCTGGGGCTTACGGGCAGATATTCCGACGGATCGTACTCTCCCTCTCTTGCCTTGCGGGCCCGTTTGATATTGAGCTGTTTGGCATTATTCCATACCGTGACATCTCCGGTTATATCAACATAATCAAACTTGTCAAAATCATCTATTCCGGCATCCTGGGGATCCCAGACTTTGGCATCGACGGTTCCGGTCCTGTCCATCAGCTGTACGCTGAGATATTCTTTTCCGTTCTTGGTAACTGCATGGGATACGCCTTTGCAGAGATATATATCTCTTATCGATTCGCCTTCCCTGAAATCCGAGATATGTTTCATATATTTCCTTTCAGATCTTATTAACGGCCGGATGCTATTCGTATACTATTCCCGATGATCTGGCTGTCATTATGTATTCAAGTTCCACGTACTGCTGCTGCGATTTACGCATGACCGCCGCAGTGATACGGTCGCCGACATTGTAACTCTGCAGTGCGGAGATGTACTCGGCATAATTGGATATGGGAGTATCGCCCAGACGGACGATGACATCTCCTGTCCTTATACCTGCCAGCATTGCGGGTGAGTCCATATCTGTTCTGAGAACATATGCACCGTAGGGAACTCCCAGCTCTGCATTTGCATCAGAGGTCACATATGTTCCGATTATCCCGATATAGATATACGGCCTTCCTTCGGCCATTGCACTTATACGGTTCTTAAGTTCGCTTATTCCGTATGCCCAGAGGAGTCCGCCCACATCACTCTTTTTCTGATCAGGGGCAATGATGCCTATGACCTGTCCGTTATAGTTGAACAGAAATCCGCCTGCATTTGAGGCCCCTGCAATATCCGTCTGAAGCATGGTATCTGCGGTATCGGCATATTCAAGAGTACTTCTGGAAGCACTGATCATTCCGTAGCCGACGGAACCCACGGAACCCATAGGACTGCCAAGTGCACATACAGGTGTTCCCACGGCTGCATAGGTACTTCCGAGTGTGGCTAAGGGAATATCGTTTGCAAGTTCCGGACTCAGGTCCTGTATGCTTACAGCTATCATGGCAAGTCCTGTAGCCGCATCGACAGCTTTGAGTCTTCCCTCCGCGCTGTCTCCGGTACTGAACTGTACCTGCAGTGTTTCTGATCCGACCAAGGGTGTCCTGTCCGCAAGTATGTATATATCGACGCTGTCTTCCGCAACTATGAGACCGGAAGCCTGCTTGCTGTGTTTTTCCGTTATGCCTATCCAGTCAATATCGGAGGTTATGGCGGAGATGGTCACTATGGATCTGTTCATCTCCTTAGTATAGGCAGCCATCGCCTGATACAGCTGTCTATAATTGGTCTGGTCGAGGGCAAGCTTGGATGATAATGCACGGATCTGATCGTCATCTAAAGGAAGAGAAGTTCTTGATGAATTGGAATAAGATTCATTTCTGGTATTTCCCAGTCCCGCTTCCTGATCCATGTAATCGTAAAGAACTTCCTGGGGAGTGATATCATCTCCCGTATCGATGAAATGAACGGCATCCCTCGGCTGACCCTGATCTGTCCTGGCGACCAGTCTGCTGAGGAACGGTTCGAGCACCCAGATGGTAAGTGAAGCAACGACTCCGAAGATAATGGCGAGCAGTGCGGTGACCCCGGTTCTTCTTAAAAGCCTGTACTTGTTTATAGGCCTTCTCTTTATCTGCTCCGAGATGATACTCTGCTGAAAAGCACCGGATTTTTCCGATGATTCATCACTTTTATATGGAGTTTTATTTTCCTTCTTTTTATTATCTTCCATGGTTATTTCAGTATATCCGTACGGTTCAAAAAAGTAAAGAAATAAGGGATTTACTGTGATATACTTAAAAGTATCATGAATACTAAGGTTTTAAAAAATCTGGAATATGACCGCATCCTGGAAATGCTGTCCGCGGAAGCCGATTCGGACCCCGGAAGAAAACGCATTTCGGGATGGGAACCCGTTAAGGATCTCGGACAGATTGAAAAGTGGCAGTCCGAAACCGCAGATGCACTTTCAAGACTGATAAAAAGCGGAAGCACATCCTTTGGCGGTAATACGGATCTGAGGATCGTGATCAAAACGCTTGAAACGGGAGCATCCGTTTCCTCATCCGACCTTCTTCAGATCGCATCACAGCTGGAAAACTGCGCAAGACTTTCCGTTTACGGTGCAAACTCCGGCGGAGGGATTGAAGGTGCGCTTGCTTCTTCCAACAAGGGAGTAAGCCACAGCATGGACAAAGAGACCGGCTCGGTTGCTGTCAGGGGAGATGAAGAACTTTATACGGATTCTCTTTCCGCTTATTTCGCTATGCTCTCCCCTCTTCCTTTTTTATCGGATGAGATAAGAAGATGCATCCTTTCCGAGGATGAGATCGCAGATGATGCCTCACCGGAGCTTAAGAAGATCCGCAGGCAGATCGCGCTTTCCGATGAGAAGATACACTCCACTCTCACACAGATGATCAACGGCTCCCTCAGGACTTACCTTCAGGAAGCCATAATAACCATGCGCGACGGAAGATACTGCATACCCGTAAGAGCCGAATATAAAGCCCAGGTTCCGGGCATGATCCATGATCAGTCCTCCACAGGTTCCACCTATTTTGTTGAGCCCGCCGCCATTGTCAATCTGAACAATGATATAAGGTCGCTCATGAGGGAAGAACAGAAGGAGATAGAGAAGATCCTTGAAGATCTGAGTGCAAGATGTGCGGTGCATACCGAGGAACTCTCCCGGAATCAGAAAGCGCAGACTGAGCTTGATGTCATCTTCGCAAGAGGAAAGCTTGCACTTAAGATGGATGCGACCAGACCCGCATATAACAGAAAGCATTATCTGATACTCAAAAAAGCGAGACATCCGCTTATCGACAGGAAGAAGGTTGTTCCTATAGATGTTTCCCTCGGAAGGGATTTCGATCTCCTCGTCATCACGGGACCCAACACCGGAGGCAAGACCGTTTCTCTTAAGACAGTCGGTCTCCTCTGTCTCATGGGACAGTCCGGACTGCACATACCCGCAGCTTCTCATTCGGAGCTGTGTGTATTTAACGATATCTTTGCGGACATCGGTGATGAACAGAGCATCGAACAGTCGCTTTCTACTTTTTCGTCACATATGGTAAATATCGTAGAGATACTTGCCAAAGCAGACAGGCATTCGCTCTGTCTTTTTGATGAACTCGGCGCAGGTACCGACCCCTCGGAAGGTGCCGCTCTTGCCGTATCCATTTTGAAAAGACAGCACGATCTCGGTATCCGCACCATGGCCACAACGCATTATACCGAGATCAAGATATTTGCTCTTAAGACAGAGGGTGTGGAAAACGCCAGCTGTGAATTTAATGTGGAGACGCTGAGCCCCACATACAGGCTTCTGGTCGGTATACCCGGAAAGAGTAATGCTTTTGCCATTTCATCAAAACTCGGACTTCCGGAAGATATCATAAACGAAGCAAAAAATAATCTCGATTCCGAGGCGGAATCCTTTGAAGATATCATCCAGGATCTTCAGACCGCCCGCGTGGAGACGGAGAACGACCGAAAAGAGATCGCCGAATACAAAGAAAAGATCCGCACTCTTCAGGATCAGCTTCATAATAAAAATGTCAGGATCGATGAACAGAAGGCTGCGATAATAAAGCGTGCCAACGATGAGGCATCAAAGATCCTCGAAGAAGCCAAGGAGATTGCGGACCGTACCATAAGAGACATGCAGAAGGCAGGAATAACATCAGGCATGTCGGAACTTGAAAAGGAAAGGACCGCTCTCAGGGAAAAGATCAATTCCCTGAACAAAGAGGTACCGGAGCCAAAGAAAGCTCCTGCAAAAAATACCTCATCAGCCGCTTCTTCCAAAGTGACAAAGGGTACGCCCATCATAGTACATGCACTGGGAATGAAGGGAGAAGCCATTTCGGAACCGGATTCAAAAGGAGATCTGTTCGTTATGTGCGGCTCCATGCGCATGCAGGCCAATGTCAGAGATCTTCTGATCGATCATAATGCAGTGCCCGCCGAAAAAGCCGGAGACTCCGGAACGTTTTCGGGCAAGCTCAAGATGAGTAAGTCAATGAGCGTCGGAACCGAGATCAATCTGCTGGGAATGACCACGGACGAAGCCGTATCCGCCGTTTCAAAATATCTGGATGATGCGTATGTTGCCCATGTATCCCCTGTCAGGATCGTCCACGGCAAAGGCACGGGTGCTCTCAGGAAGGCCGTACACTCTTATCTCAGATCACAGAAGAATATCGCAGAGTTCAGACTCGGTGAATACGGTGAAGGTGACGCGGGTGTCACGATCGTTAAATTCAAATAATGTTTTCAGATGGAGTAAAATATGGTTGATAAACAGAAGATAATAATAGTTGATGATGACAATAACATTGCCGAACTGATCTCTCTTTATCTGGTCAAGGAATGTTATGAGACCCTTATAGCCGGCGACGGTGAGACCGCTCTTGAAAAAATACCCGAGTTCCAGCCCGATCTTATGCTGCTCGATATCATGCTTCCCGGAATAGACGGCTACGAGGTATTGAGAAGAGTCCGCTCCACTTCCGAACTTCCCGTTATAATGCTCTCCGCAAAGGGAGAGACCTTCGATAAGGTCCTGGGTCTTCAGCTCGGAGCAGACGATTATATCGAAAAACCCTTTGATTCGAAAGAGATGGTAGCCCGCGTAAAAGCCGTACTCAGGAGAAGCGCTTCAAAATCCTCCGCAGGTTCACAGTCGGAAGATCCCGATATCGACGCGGTTGCTTATCCCGATCTTCTCATCAACCTTACCAACTATTCCGTAACCTACAAGGGCAGATCCATCGATATGCCTCCCAAGGAACTTGAACTCCTCTACTTCCTTGCATCATCACCCAACAGAGTATTCACAAGAGAGCAGCTCCTTGACAGAATCTGGGGCTATGAGTATTCGGGAGATACCAGAACGGTTGACGTTCATATCAAGAGGATCAGGGAGAAGATCGGTGACAATGAGCATTGGAGCATTGCGACCATCTGGGGAAAGGGATATAAGTTCGAAACCTCATGAGACATACTCTGTATCTTAAGTTCATACTGGGATATGTTATATTCGGTCTGTTCTCACTTTTGACCGTTTCACTTTTCGTTCCCAATATCACAAGAGATTATCTCATCACACAGAAGGCACAGGATCTGTATTCCGAGGCATCCCTTATTGCGGATACCTACGGACAGGGTCTGTATTCATCGCGTACTTCTTTTGAAACCGTAACGCTTCAGCTTGATGCGCTGAGCGTATATATGAATTCGGATATCCGCATCATCTCACCGGACGGGCTCATCATCCTCGATACCGCCAAGTCCGGTTCCGACGGTGATTCTTCAGTTAAGATGATCACCAATTTCGATCCTTCGGTAAGCGGAAGATCCTATTATCTGACCGGTGATTTCTTCGGTTCCTTCGATGAGGAAGTACTCTCCGTCATATGTCCCATCATTTCCGAATACAGGACAAAGGGCTATGTCTCGATCCACATTTCGATGGATGAGATAGATTCCGAATGTGAATCTCTTCTGAATATCTCCTACATAACCCTTATCATCATTTTCCTTCTCTCCCTCATAATCCTCATCTTCTTCACAAGGATCGTTTACATACCCTTAAGGAAGATCACAAAGGGTGCGGAGAAATATGCCGAAGGAAATTATCATTACGAAGTCAATGTGGAGAGCAGTGATGAGATGGGATATCTCGCCGCCGCACTGAATTATATGTCCGGCAAGATTGCAGATGCGGAGGATGATCAGAAGAAATTCATCGCCAATGTCTCACACGATTTCAGATCCCCTCTCACCTCAATAAAGGGTTATCTTGAAGCCATGCTCGACGGGACCATTCCCGCCGAAATGCATGAGAAATATCTCGGCATAGTACTTAATGAGACCGAAAGACTTACCAAACTCACAAACGGTCTTCTGTCACTCAACAATCTCAACACAAAGGGAATGCACCTTGATATGACCGATTTTGACATCAATGATATGGTCAGAAAGGTAGCTGAGACATTTGAAGGAACCTGCAGGAAAAAGTCCATTGCCATTGAGCTGGTGCTGATGGGAGATGAACTTCTGGTTCATGCGGACAAAGAAAAAATAGAACAGATCGTTTACAATCTGACGGATAATGCCATCAAGTTCTCACACAACGATTCCGTCATACGTATCGAAACAGCTGAGAAGAAAAATAAGATATATGTCTCGGTCAAGGATAACGGAATAGGCATTCCTCCCGAAGATATAGGTCTTATCTTCAACCGTTTCTATAAATCCGATTCTTCAAGAGGCAAGGATAAAAAGGGTACAGGACTCGGTCTTTCCATAGTTAAAGAGATCCTTACGGCTCACAGTGAAAATATAAATGTCATCTCAACTCCGGGAGAAGGCAGCGAATTCATCTTCTCCCTTCAGCCCGTTAATGTGGATGAGGTCTAGATTTTAGAAAAGAGTCACGAAAGCGCACCCGTGAGTCTCAGTATTTAAGCCTGTATTTATAGGCTCTTCCCTGGTTTTCTATTCTCTCCGTAACACCTATCTTGTTCAGAAATGCTATGATAAGACTTGCCTCTGCTCTGTTCATTCCGCAGTTTATCGCATCCTTAACGGTGAAATCCTCCGGAATATCCGCAGGAAGAAACCTCATGTAATCCTCCGGTCTTTCCAGAGTTATATCATCTATAAGTTCAGTCGGAACCTTGTCCAGCCAGGTTCCGAATTTTTTATTGTCTCTTCCGTAGCCGTTTCTGATCCTGAATTCATCCGCATCTACAAGTATGAGTCTTACTCTCAGATTCGGATCTCCTATATGATCTTTAATCCCGTACACTTCTCTTATCGCGCTTTCAAAGCTTCCCCTGCTCGGAGAATAACCTCTGGGTTTACTCATCTCTCCGGTACCAGGATCGATCCAGTATATTTTTTTCCTGCGGATAACGGGATGGACCACCGTTACTTTATATTCCTTCAGAAATTCTTCCAGCTTGGGATTCAGTCTTTTGAGATTCCTTGTCTGGATCTCAGCTATCTCATCACCGAGGTAAATGTCGGCAACATGTTTTCCGATGGGTATCTCCTGTTTATCCTCATCAGGTTCTATGTAGTTTTTGATCACCGCATGGAGAGTCTTTTCGGAAAGGGTTCCTATGGTGGGTCTTTCCCTGTCTGAGGTTACCGATAAAAGCGCATTATGAAAACGCTCCCGGCTTTTTTCATCGATTGAAGCGGAAGCGTTTTTTGATCCGATATCTGATTGTAATGAAGTCTTACTTCGCATTTGCGGTTTTAAGTCTCTTATCATCGGCACCGTAAAGAGCCTTTAAAATGACGGGAGTCGAAATGCTGGATACCACTATGAGCAGTATGACCGCCGTGAAGTACTCGGATCCTATCATTCCGACGCTGAGACCCTTCTGGGATACTATCAGCGCGACCTCTCCTCTGGTCATCATTCCGACACCGATCTTGAGTGAATCCGCCCATGAAAATCTGCAGAGTTTTCCGGCAAGTCCGCATCCGATGATCTTACAGACAAGACCTACGAGGACAAAGCAGATACAGAAAAGTATGAGCCCGCCGTCTATAGCCTTAAGATCCGTTTTAAGTCCAATTGAAGCAAAGAACACCGGTCCGAAGAGCATATAGGAATTTGTATCCATCTTCTCGGCGATATAACTCGAATCCTTGATGGAACAAAGGATGACTCCGGCAACATATGCACCGGTAATGTCAGCGATACCGAAATAAGTCTCTGCAGCATAGGACAGGAAGAAGCAAAGTGCAAGTCCCATGATGGGGATCCTTCTGGTATGAGGATATCTCATATCAGCAAGCTTGAATATCTTGTAGATGACCCATCCGATAAGTATGGCAGCTACGAAAAAGAGTATTGTGTTCAGTATTACTCTTCCGGGATTTGATTCGGGATTCTTGAATCCTATTACGAATGTCAGGACTATGATACCTATGACATCGTCTATGATGGCTGCGCTCATTATGGTCTGACCGATCTCTCCCTTGAGCTTGCCAATCTCCCTTAGAGTCTGGACCGTGATGCTGACGCTGGTCGCAGTAAGGATAACTCCCACAAATAATGCGGTGTAGAATTCCTGTGTGCCCGCCGCGGAAAAACCGTAAAATCCCATATAGAGAAGTGTTCCGCCTATAAGGGGTACGGCAACTCCCGCCATTGCTATAAGAAGGGCTTTAAATCCGGTCCTCATCAGATCTTTGAGATCAGTCTCAAGTCCCGCGGAAAACATGAGCAGTATTACACCTATCTCGGCCATCTGGTTAATGAACTGGCTCTGATCCACAAAGTGCAATACACTGGGACCGATCAGAAGACCTGCAATGATCTCACCTACAACCTGAGGAGCCTTTACCCTTCTTGCCAGCAATCCGAAAATCTTGGCAAATACAATGATTATTGCAAGGTCTCTGAGTATTGAGTAATTCATTTTTTATCAACCGTCCTCTTCTGAAATCTCTGAGGGATCGATCTTTTCTTCATCGGAAAAAACTTCTTCCTCATAAGCTACAGCCATGATCTCGCTTTCTTCGTCCATGGCCTTTTCACCTTCTTCGAGGGAAGCAAATTCCTTCTCTCCGTTTGAAAGTCTGTCACGGACCTTCGCAACATTTGCAATCTTCTCATTGCCGCTCAGGTTCATAAGTTTAACACCGGAGGTGATACGTGAAAGAATGCTTATATCATCGATGCGTATCCTTATCATCTGACCGCCGTCGGTGATCATGATGAGCTCTTCATCTCCGTTTACCGCCTTGGCAGCGAGCAGATCTCCTGTCTTCTCGGTTATCTTGTAACACTTGACTCCCTTGCCGGCTCTGTGCTGTCCGTTGAATTCATCAATATCGGTACGTTTACCCATACCCTTTTCTGAGATGAATGTCAAGTACTTTCCCTGACTTGCAAGCTGCATCGCAACAACTTCATCGCCGTCAGCGACATTCATACCGATAACACCGATACTTCCTCTTCCGGTCGTGCGCACCTCTTCTTCTCTGAATCTGATGCACATACCCTGTCTTGTGGCAAGGAGGATCTCCGAATCGGAATCTGTTATCTTGACATCGATGAGTTCGTTTCCTTCTACGAGAGTGATGGCTCTGAGTCCGCTCTTTCTGACATTTATGAGCTCGTCCATCTTCATCTTCTTGACGGTTCCGTTCTTGGTGGCGATAAAGAGGTTCTTGCCCTCTTCAAATCCCCAGATGGGAATTATGGCACTGACCTTTTCTCCGGGCTCAAGCTGAAGCAGATTGACTATCGCCACTCCGCGTGATGTACGTGAGCACTCGGGAATCTCATAAGCCTTCATCCTGTAAACTCTTCCCGCAGTGGTGAAGAAGTTCAGTGAGTGATGTGTGGTGGTCATGAGGAGATCTTCAACATAATCGTCCTCGATGGTGGCCATTCCCTTAACTCCCTTGCCTCCGCGGTTCTGGGCCTTGAAGTTATCGACACTCATCCTCTTGATATATCCGAGTCTGGTCATTGCTATTACGGTATTTTCATGAGGGATCATCTCCTCATCGGGAATATCGTAAATATCGTTGCTGAAATGAGTATGTCTCTCATCGCCGTATTTCTCGGCAGTCTCGGTGATCTCTTTTCTGATGACTCCGAGGAGAAGCTTCTCATCGGCAAGGATTGCCCTTAATTCCTCTATCCTGGCAAGAAGCTCATTGTGCTCAGCCAGCAGTCTGTCTCTTTCGAGACCGGTGAGTGCTCTGAGTCTCATATCGACTATAGCCTGGGCCTGAACATCATCGAGTCCGAATCTGTTCATGAGTTTTTCCTTGGCCTCGGCGGGTGTCGCACTTCCTCTTATGATCGAGATGACCTCATCAATGAAATCCAGAGCCTTTAACAGACCCTGAAGGATATGATCTCTTTCCTCGGCTTTTCCGAGATCGTATTTTGTACGTCTTGTTACGACATCTTCCTGATGCTTTAAATATTCCTGAAGTACTTCAAGGAGCGTAAGGACCTTGGGCTCATTGTTTACAAGTGCAAGCATTATGACGCCGAAGGTATCCTGGAGCTGTGTGTGCTTGTAGAGCTGGTTTAAGATGACATTGGCATTGGCATCCCTTCTGAGCTCTATGACAACTCTTACTCCCTCTCTGTTGGTCTCGTCCCTTATATCGGTGATGCCGTCTATCTTTTTGAGTTTGACGAGCTCAGCGATCTTTATGATGAGATTTGCCTTATTTACGAGATAAGGAAGTTCGGTAACTACTATCTGTGATTTTCCGTTGGGAAGCTGTTCAATCTCCGTTACGGCTCTGACCCTGATCTTGCCTCTGCCGGTGCGGTATGCTTCCTCAACACCTCTGTGTCCGAGGATGAGACCTCCGGTGGGAAAATCGGGTCCCTGGATTATATCCATCACATCTTCGATGGATGTTTCCCTGCCTTCGATACGGTCATCTATTATCTTAACGACTCCGTCGATGGCTTCTCTCAGGTTATGAGGAGGGATATTGGTAGCCATACCTACCGCGATACCCGTTGTTCCGTTTACGAGAAGATTGGGATAACGGCTGGGAAGTACGGTGGGCTCATTTTCGGTTCCGTCAAAGTTGGGAATGAAATCAACGGTATTTTTGTTGATATCGGCAAGCAGCTCCATACTGATCCTGGAAAGTCTTGCCTCCGTGTATCTCATTGCCGCAGCTCCGTCTCCGTCCATGGATCCGAAGTTTCCGTGTCCGTCCACAAGAGGATATCTCATGGACCAGTACTGAGCCATATTAACCAGAGCTCCGTAGATAGAGCTGTCACCGTGGGGATGGTACTTACCCATGGTATCTCCGACTATACGGGCACTCTTTCTGTGCGGCTTATCGGGACCGTTATTGAGTTCGACCATTGAATAGAGGACTCTTCTCTGAACGGGTTTCAATCCGTCTCTTACATCAGGAAGCGCACGCGCGGCGATAACGCTCATGGCATAATCGATGTAGAAGGTCTCCATTTTTTCTTTGAGATCTACTTCCTGTACTTTGTCAAAAATAGTATCTTCCATAATTCCTCTTTTAATAGAAAAACCGGCGGATCATCAGATATCAAGATTCTGTACGAACCTTGCGTTTTCTTCAATGAACTCTCTTCTGGGCTCGACCTTGTCACCCATGAGTGTGGTGAATGTAAGGTCAAGTTCGCTGGTCATCTCCTCATCATAGCCTACTCTGAGGAGTATCCTTCTCTGGGGATCCATAGTGGTCTCCCACAGCTGTTCCGCATCCATCTCTCCGAGACCCTTGTAACGCTGGATCTTATTGTTCTGGTCTCTTCCGACTTCATCGAGGATTCTGTTCAGCTCATCATCGGAATATGCATACCATTCCTTCTTGTTCTTCTCCAGCTTATAGAGAGGAGGCTTTGCCAGATATACATGTCCGGTCTTGATGAGTTCGGGCATGAATCTGTATATGAATGTGAGCATGAGTGTTGCGATGTGTGCTCCGTCGACATCCGCATCGGTCATGATGATGATTTTGTCATAACGGAGTTTTGATATATCGAAATCCTCGTGGATACCTGTTCCGAATGCGGTGATCATCGCTTTGATCTCAGCATTGGAATAAATCTTATCCAGTCTTGCTTTCTCGACGTTTAATATCTTACCTCTGAGAGGAAGTATCGCCTGGGTAGCTCTGTTTCTGGCTTCCTTGGCACTGCCGCCTGCGGAATCTCCCTCAACTATATAGATCTCGCAATGCTTGGGATCTTTATCGGAACAATCCGCAAGCTTTCCGGGAAGAGCCATTCCGTCAAGCGCGGTCTTTCTTCTGGTAAGATCTCTTGCTTTTCTGGCAGCTTCTCTTGCCCTCTGTGCGAGTATCGATTTATCACAGATTGCCTTTGCGACATCAGGATTCTGCTCAAGATAAATGGTAAGCTTCTCACTTACTATATTATCTACGGCTCCTCTTGCTTCGCTGTTTCCAAGCTTCTGCTTGGTCTGGCCTTCAAACTGGGGATCTTCGATCTTGACACTTATGATAGCGGTCAGTCCTTCTCTTATATCCTCTCCGGAAAGATTGGGTTCGGAATCCTTGAGCATCCTTGCCCCTCTTGCATAGTCATTGAAGGTCTTGGTTATCGCATTTCTGAATCCCTGAAGGTGTGTGCCTCCTTCGGGAGTGTTGATATTATTTACAAAAGCAAAAACGCTCTCGTTGTAGGAATCATTATGCTGGAAGGCAACTTCAACATAGACTCCGTTCTTCTCACCCTCAAAATAAAGTATATCTTCGTATATGGGAGTCTTGCTCTTGTTCAGATACTGAACGTATTCCTTTATACCGCCCTCATAATAGAACTCAAGAACTTTACCGGAAGTGCTCTTACTCTGATTTTCTTTTTCGGGAGAAGATTCTTTTCTGACACTTGTGTCAAAATCAGAATTTTCACCTCTGTCCTCGGCATCTGCCTTGGCTCTTGAGAGAAGCTCACTTATCTGCTGCTCTTCATCTTCTCTGCCTTCAGCAGCTTCCTTGGCTTCTTCTATCTGGCTGTCTGTAAGAACGGCGACCGCATCCTCGGGAGATCTGTCATCCTTAAGGACTATCCTGAGTCCCTTTGTAAGGAATGCCATCTCTCTGAGTCTGAGCTTTAAGATATTGAAATCAAAAATGGTGGTCTCGGTAAATATCTCCTTATCGGGAAGGAATGTTACCGTAGTACCTGTTTCCTCAACGGGACAGTCTCCGATGATATGCAGTTTTTCAACTACATGTCCTCTCGAGAATTTCTGTCTGTAGATATGTCCTTCCTGCTTGATGTCCGCAATGAGCCATTCGGAAAGTGCATTTACGACGGAAGCTCCGACACCGTGAAGTCCGCCGGAAACCTTATATCCTCCGCCTCCGAATTTACCGCCTGCATGAAGTATGGTAAAAACAACCTCTGCTGCGGGAAGTCCTGACTTATGGTTAATACCGACGGGAATACCTCTTCCGTTATCTTTTACGGTAACAGAGTTATCATCATTGATGGTAACTTCTATCTTTGTACAGTATCCGGCAAGAGCTTCATCGACGGAATTATCGACGATCTCATACACAAGATGATGAAGACCTCTGCTGGCAGTGGTTCCGATATACATTCCGGGACGTTTTCTTACTGCTTCAAGACCTTCAAGAATTTGGATCTGATCTCCGCCGTATTCCTGTGTTACTTTGGTATTTTCCAAACTGTTGTCCATTTTTCCTCGCCAATCTAATTTACTCTTTATGAACAGTTCCTTACCGTTCCGTTTTCCACATAAAAGACTTTGTTTATGACAAATCTGTCATTTACAAAATCATCGATACCCGTACAGGTGATAAAGGTCTGTATATCACCTATGCAGTCAAGCAGAAATCCCTGTCTCTTCCTGTCCAGTTCGGATAAAACATCATCAAGAAGCAGAACCGGATTATCCCCGGATAATTTTTTCATCATATCGATTTCAGAAAGTTTGAGGGATAATGCCGCAGTTCTCTGCTGACCCTGAGATCCGAAACGTCTTATATCTATATCTCCCGCCATGAATGAAAAATCATCCCTGTGGGGGCCTATATTGGTCATCTTTGATTTCATGTCCCTTGAACGGTTATTTCTGAGTTCCTTCTCAAAATCATCCTCGGAGACACTCGGTTCGTAAAAAATGCTTAAGTCTTCTCTTCCGCCGGAAAGTCTGCTGTGAACTTCTTTTATCTCTTCTTCAAGTTCCTTCGCAAACTTCCTTCTTCTCTCTATTATCTTGGTACCGTAGGAAACCAGCTGGTCATCCCATACGACAAGAGAATCTTCAAGGCTCCTGTCAAAATAGATATCCTTAAGAACCTGGTTTCTTCTGTTCAAGACTTTATTATAATTGTTGAGGTTATAGAGATAGAACTGGTCAAGCTGGCACAGCTCCATGTCTATGAACCTTCTTCTGTATGTAGGCCCGTTCTTGACGATATTAAGATCTTCCGGAGAAAAGAAAACAACTTTGCATATTCCCATGAGCTCTGCTGCTTTTTTTATTCTCTTTCCGTCTATCGCGATCCCTTTTGATCCCGCACTGCGAAGGTGCATATCAACCTTTGTGGGAATCCCGTCCGTCTCTACAACGGTCCTTATATGTGCTTCACTCTGTCCGAATCTGACTATCTCGCTGTCACGGCTTCCTTTATGGGATTTAGTCGTGGCGGCGATATAAATGGCTTCGAGTATATTGGTCTTTCCCTGAGCGTTATCTCCGTAGAATATATTCGTGCCTTTATCAAATTCTATGTTCACCCGATCATAATTCCGATAATCCGTGAGCTCTATGGATTTAATGATCACACCCTGTCTTCCTTTTTCTTTATGATCAGCTGCTTTCCGTTATATTCTATAAGATCTCCGGGTACTATCTTCTTGCCTCTCTGAAGCTCGATTTCTCCGTTTACCTTAACCTTGCCGTCGGTAACGGAGTACTTGGCATCAACTCCGGTTTCGCATAATCCGGAGGCTTTGAGGACCTGACCCAGTTTTATAAAATCATCTTTTAAGTAAAACTCATTCATCTCATACACCGCTTATGGTAACGGGAAGTACCACATATACGTAGGACATATCATCCTTCTTGATAAAGCAGGGAGCTTTTGAATTTACAAAATCAAGCTCTATCTCTTCATCGTCTATAACATTGAGGGCATCAATGACGAATCTGGGATTGAATCCTATGAGTATATCTTTTCCTGTCTTTTCTGCGGGAACATTTTCATTCATGCTTCCGTTTGCAGAGCTTATCTTTATCGCTATATTCTCATCCTTTATGTCGAGGATGATGGGCTTCTTGTCTCCCTCCCTGACATAGATGGTTGATCTGTCAAGGCATTCAAAGAGTCTCTTCTTGTTGACCTTGACCTTTGTCTCGTAATCTCCGACGAGCATCTTGTTAACATCAAAGAAGTTACCCTCTATTATCCTGGATACAACTCTTGTCTCGCCGTATTCAAAGCTTACATGGTTGGGAGTAAAGATGATCTCAACATCATCCTCTGCTCCACCGTTTATTATCCTTGCAAGCTCCTTAAGGCTCTTTCCGGGAATGATTACTTTCCTGTCGGGATAGCTCTCACGAAGCTCCATCTTACACATTGAGATCCTGTGTCCGTCGAGTGAACACATCTTGACCGTATTGTCATTTATCTCTAAGAGCTCTCCTCTCATGGTCTGCTGACCGGGAGTATCCTCGCTTATATCCGCGATTGAAAATGATGTCTTTCTTATGAGCTCCCTGAGTGAAAGCTGGCTCATCACTATACTGTCGCTCTTATCAAGATCGGGAAGATAAGGAAATTCGTCATCGCTTCTTCCTGCCTTGGTATGTACAGTATTTTCACACTTTATTACAGCTGTAAATTTCTCATCTGTTTCGATGGTTATATCAGAATCGGAATCGGGCATCTTCCTGATGATGTCGTGGAAAAGCTTGGCATCTATGGCTACGACACCGGACTTCTCTATCTTACCGTCTATAACGGTCTCTATTCCGAGATCGAGATTGTTGACGGTAAGGGTTATCTTTCCTCCGTTGGTATTTATGAGGATGCACTCCATTATGGACATGGTGCTCTTTGAAGGTAGTGCTCTGAGTACTGTCTGTATACCTGTAAGCAATGATGACTTTGATGAGGATATCTTCATTGTGAATAACTCCTTTTTTGCTTCGGCTGCTTTGTTATTTATATATAAATCAATTGTTTCAGTCTTATAAGTAATAGGGGCTGTGACTTATGTGCATAACCTTATTTATTATACTATTTTCAAGGGAAAATTACTATGAATAAGTATGTGAAATAATATATGCTATTTAATTATTTATAGCCCTTTGACCACATTTAAAAAATTATGTAAATCACTTTTTCAGGAGCCTGAAAGGATCTTTTTTATCCTATCCACTTTTTCCCTGGTATTTTTTCCACTTTTGTTTGTTTCTATGTCAGCTTCTATCTTCTTGCAGCCGCTTATTACGGTCGTATGATCGCTCCTGTGAAGATTATGGGCTATCTGCTGGTATGTGATCCCGAGCATGTCATAGGCAAGATACATTATTATATGTCTGGGATATACGATATCCGCCTTTCTCCTGTCGGACATAATGGAGTCCTTGCTGACATTGCACTCCTGGCATACAACATCAACTATCCTGTCGAAGGTGATCATGTTGGATTCCGGAGGATAAATGAAGTCTTTAAGGGCTTCCTTGGCAAAATCCATGTCGGGTTCCATATTATTGTTGAGTTTTGAGAAAGCTATTATCTTGTTGAGGGCTCCTTCGAGCTCTCTGACATTTGATTTTATATTTGAAGCGATATAGTCTATGATTTCTTCGCTTATCTTTATGTTGTACTTTTCTGCGTCATTCTTAAGGATCGCGGATCTTGTCTCATAATCGGGGGGTGTTATATCAACGGTCATTCCCCAGGCAAACCTTGATATATATCTCTCATCGAGGGTCTTGAATTCCTTGAAATTCTTATCTGATGAAAGGATTATCTGTTTTCCGGCATCATGAAGGGTATTGAAGGTATGAAAGAACTCTTCCTGTGTGGCTTCTTTTCCTATGATGAACTGGATATCGTCTATCATAAGGACATCGACGGTACGGTATTTTTCCCTTAATTTACTCATGGAATCAGCCGTATTACCGCTTCTGAGCGATTCTATAACGTCATTGGTGAACTGCTCGCTGGTAACGTAGATGACCTTCTTGGAAGGATCTTTCTTTAATATAAAATGACCTATTGACTGCATAAGGTGGGTCTTTCCGAGACCGGGACCTCCGTATATATAGAGAGGATTCCAGGTCTTGCCGGGATCCTCAGCAACGGCTACGGATACCTGATGCGCCATCATATTGTTCTTGCCGACGACGAATGTCTCAAAGGTATAATCCGGATTAAGGGTATCGTTATCAACCTTTGTCTCCTCGGCATCAAAATTTGAAGCTGTATCATTGAGAATGAATTTGACGGAGATTATCTCACCGAGTTCCTCTCCTATGACTGTCTCAAAATAGAGCTTGAATTTCATATTAAGATATCCGAGGGCTCTCTCATCTTCCTTCTCGGACCTTATATAGACGGTATTTCCCTTTATCTCACAGAATTCAAGCTTCTCAAACCAGAGGTGATATGTAATATCCGATACATTGGATTCCCTCTGGATCTTTCTTTTGATCTCTTCCCAGTATTCTTCGTTGTTAAATTTTTCTGCGTTCATGCGCCGGTACAGCTCCCCTGAAATATTTGAAAATAGCGCAGTCTGCCACTGTTTAACAAACTGCCGTACCATTTTAATATGAGGTAAAAAAATATTCAAATCAGGGTTACCCCCAAATATGCGTTTGAGGGTTTTCAACAAAAGTGGATAAATGATAAAAAAGCAGAAAATGATGCTTCCGTCACCTGTTTAAGGTTTGTAATGTGGATATGTTGCTGTTTGAAATTTATAAATAAAATCCAGTAAATAAGGGATAGTAAAAGATTTTTCACCGGAGAAGTTTATAAAAACATAAAAATATCCACATGTTGTACACTAATTGGGGATAAGATTTTAAGTGATATTTAATGTGGATAACTCTGTGGATAAGAAAAATTTTTATTATATTTTTGTGGATGGGCATAACCCCTTTTTTCCCGAAATATTGATAAATATCGTTATTTTTGCTTGACACTCTTTCTTTAATTAATTAAAATCTGTTTTGTGTCGTTTCTGATAGGTCCCGGGCAGCGGGATTGAAGAAGTAATAAGCGGAGAGATTTATTAAAAGGAGGTGTTTCCTTATGAAGATGACATTTCAGCCTAAGAAAAAGTCTCATGCCAAGGTTCACGGCTTCAGAGCAAGAATGTCTTCAGCCGGTGGACGTAAGGTTCTTCAGAGCAGAAGAGCAAAGGGCAGAAAGAAATTATCGGCTTAAAAGTAAAGGTCACATTTGATGTGACCTTTGTTTTTCTGTATTTCTGATATGGAAAGATTGAGAAAAAACGCACAGTTTTCGGATGTTTACCGTACACACAGTTCCTTCGCTGACAAAAGACTCGTGATGTATATCAGAAACAACGGTGAATCCTTTAATCGTGTAGGTGTAAGTGTAAGTAAAAAAGTCGGAAACAGTGTTGTAAGACACAGGATAAAAAGGCTTGTCAAAGAAGCCTTTCGAAATTCCGAAGAATTGTTCAATAGCGGTTTGGACATAGTTTTTGTTGCAAAAAAAAGTGCTGCTGAAATGTCTTACAAAGAAGCGGAAGAATCTCTGATGGGTCTTGCAGCTTCCCATCGCATCCTGAAAAGATCAGGGAATTGATCATATTTAATTATGAAGAGATTTTTTATTTGGCTTATCAATTTATATCAAAGATATCTTTCTCCTCTTAAGAGGTACAGGTGTCCCTATTATCCGACCTGTTCCAATTACGGTAAGGAAGCGATAGAAAAGAACGGAGCATTTATTGGTCTGTTCATGGCTTTTTGGCGTGTTTTAAGATGTAATCCGTTTTCAAGAGGCGGATATGATCCAGTGCCTGTTATAAGGAAGAGATATTCAGGGAGAATTTAATGTATTTTACTCTATTAACACCCAATTCCACTCCGATCTTCAAGTACATCGTATGGGTACTCGGCAAGATCATGGAGGGGATATTTTTTGTTCTGAACAAGATAGGTATCCCGAATATAGGTCTTTCAATCATACTTTTTACCATATTCGTAAATATCTGTATGATTCCTCTTACCTATAAGCAGCAGAAATTCTCTAAGCTTTCCCTTAAAATGAATCCCGAGATCAAAGCCATTCAGAAGAAATACGAAGGCAAGAAAGATCAGGATTCAATGATGAAGCAGAACGCCGAAACCCAGGCTGTTTATGCCAAGTACGGTGTTTCCCAGACCGGAAGCTGTGTGAATCTGCTCATTCAGATGCCCATCCTCTTTGCTCTCTACAGAGTCATCTATCAGATCCCCGCATATGTTACCAGGATAGGTAATACCTTCAGAGTACTTGCCGACAAGATCGTTGCCGGTGATAACGGTTCTTTTATAACCGATAACACGGCTGAGCTTGAGAGCGTTAAAAGTGCCATCCAGATGTATTCCAAGAATCTTGGAAAAGAAGGGAATATCACCAACGGTATCATAGATGTTCTCAACAGGATATCATCACATGACATGACTGTCATAAGTGAGCATTACGGTCTTTCGGATCTTAGCTTTGAAGGACAGAGGATATTAAGTACTCTTGATGCAAACGGAAATATCATAGATAAGGGACTTATCGATATCTATAATAATTTCCTCGGTCTCAATATCAGGAACACTCCCTGGTACATCATAAAGGAGAGTTTCGCATCACATGCTTATCTCATCCTCCTGATGGCCGTACTCATTCCTTTTATTTCCGGTTTTACCCAGTGGCTTTCGATCAAGCTTGCTCCGAGCCAGGCACAGCCTACGGGAGACAATTCCCAGGCAGATGCAATGGCTCAGCAGATGAAGACCATGAACACGATGATGCCCATAGTATCCATCTGGTTCTGCTTCACACTTCCCACCGGTATGGGTATATACTGGATTGCCAATTCTGCGGTACGTATTGTTATCCAGATACTCATGAACAAGCAGATCGACAAGATCAACTTTGATGAGCTTATAGCCAAGAATGCTGAAAAGAGCAAGAAAAAGCTTGAGCAGATCCAGAAGAATCAGGAGAGGATGCAGGCTTATGCGGCTCTTAATACCAGAAGCATTCAGAGTAAAGCATCATATGTAAATACTGATGCGACATCCGATAACGGAGCGGAGGATAAAACTCCCGTTGGTACGGATTATGCTCCCGGATCCATGGCTGCCAAGGCAAACATGGTAAGCGAATTCAATAAGAGAAACAGCAAGTGAGGTCAGCAAAATGGAATATAAAGAATATACAGGAAAATCAGTAAACGATCTCATCACCGATGCATGCCAGGATCTCGGTGTCACCAGTGACAGACTTGATTATGTAGTAGTTGAAGAAGGTTCTGCAGGATTCCTCGGAATAGGTGCAAAGAACGCAGTCATCAAAGCAAGGATAAAATCTGAGGAAGATGAAGCGGTAAATGAAGTGGCAGCAGAAGAGCCCGCAGCTTCTGCATACGCAGAAGAGGCAGCCCCCGCAGCGGAAGCAGTCGCTGAGGAAAAGAAAGAAACCTCAAAAGGATCTAATATCGTACCTGTTTCCAATCCTTCCAAATATGAAGCCGCTGCAGTTAAATTCCTCGATGATGTTTTCAAGGCTATGAATCTTGAAGCTTCGGTAAAAACCTCATTCGACCTTTCCGAGAATGCTCTTGATATAGAGCTTGAGGGAGAAGAAATGGGAACGATCATCGGACAGAGAGGTGCGACTCTCGATTCTCTTCAGTATCTTGTAAGCCTTGTTGTGAACAAAGAGAGCGAGCAGTATATAAGAGTCAAGGTTGACACACTGGACTACAGAGAGAGAAGAAAAGCAACTCTCGAAAATCTTGCCAAGAATGTATCTTCAAAGGTTAAGCGCACCGGACGTCCTTATGAACTGGAACCCATGAATCCTTATGAGAGAAGGATCATCCACTCAGCACTTCAGGATAACAGTTATGTATATACCTACAGTGAAGGAGACGGAGTAAACAGACACATCGTGGTTGCTCTTAAGGATGGAGTCAGACCTACCGGAGATTATAACCGTTCCGGACGCAGAGGCAGAAGATATTGATCTTACAGCCCTTTATAGCGCAAAAAAACTATTATATTAAGGGCCATGGCATGAGCTGTGGCCCTTTTTTAAAAATATGACGGGAAATACACAATCTACAATAGCAGCAATATCTACTGCACTTTCCGAATCAGGCATAGGGATAATCCGTGTCAGCGGACCTGATTCAGTAAGTATATGCTCGAAGATACTAGGAGACGGCAAAGGAGATTCCGTGCTGGAGAAAATGCAGGCCGGAACCTTCAGGCATCTTTATGTCAGAGACGGGGAAGAGACGATAGATGAATGTATCGTCCTTCTTTTTAAGGCTCCTCATTCATATACGGGAGAAGATACCGTGGAGATACAGTGTCACGGCGGAGTCCTGCTTCTCAAAAAGGTTCTGGAGAGAGTATTAAAGAGCGGAGCTGTACTGTCTGCACCGGGTGAATTTACAAAAAGAGCTTTTTTAAACGGCAAGATGGACCTGGCACAGGCGGAAGCCGTAATGGATCTGATATCTTCAAGATCGGAAATGTCACTGCGTGCCTCAAGAGATCAGATGTCCGGAAGAGTTTCAGATATCATCAGGGCTTTAAGAGCAAAGATCCTGTATGAAACAGCTTATATAGAGGCTGCGATAGATGATCCTGAGCATTACGATCTTGAAGGATATGACACTCATGTCAGAGACGTCGTATCTGATATAAAAGAGAAAATAACCGGACTCGTAAAGAGCTATGAGTCGGGTAAATATATCAGAGAAGGTATTATAACCTGTATCGTTGGAAGACCCAATTCCGGAAAGTCATCGCTCCTCAATCTGCTCACAGGCTATGACAGGGCGATAGTTTCGGATATTCCCGGAACCACGAGGGATACGATAGAAGAGTATGTCAGACTTGATGATATCCTCTTAAAGCTTACGGATACGGCAGGTATCAGAAATACCGAAGATGAGATAGAGTCTATAGGTACAAGAAAGGCTGTTGATGCAGCTCTGTCCGCAGACCTGATCCTTTTCATGATAGATGCATCGGAATATCTTCACATGGATGATCTGGAGATCTTTTCTAAGGTGCATGATAAAAAATGTATCATCATATTAAACAAAGCCGATAAGCCGCTTATGATAAAACCCCTTGATGTTTACGAACACTTCAGGGAGTGCGGGGATTTTTCCCTTCGCAGTATGTCAAAGGATGACTTTCTCGTAAGATATCCCTGCATAGTGATGTCTACGGGCGGAGGAAACGGCCTTGATGATCTTAAGAGGAGTATCACGTCTCTTTTCATTTCGGGAAAGATAGATTCTTCCTCGGAAGTTGTCATAACGGATATGAGACATTCACAGCTTTTGAAGGATGCTTTATCATCTCTTGAAAACGTGCTTGAATGCATAGATACAGGGATGGAGACGGATATTTATACCGTAGATCTCTACGATGCTTACAGGAAACTGGGACTTATAATAGGTGAAGAGATAGAGGATGATCTTGCAAACGAGATATTCTCTAAATTCTGTATGGGAAAATAATATGGATCTTAAATGCAGAGGTGCACAGTTTGATACAGATGTTGCGATAGTAGGTGCGGGACATGCGGGATGTGAAGCGGCCCTTGCCTGCAGCAGACTCGGACTTGATACTGTCGTATTTACGGTAAGTGTGGACAGTATCGCTCTCATGCCGTGCAATCCCAATATCGGCGGATCTTCCAAAGGTCATCTCGTAAGAGAGCTTGATGCCCTGGGCGGAGAGATGGGTAAAAATATCGACAAGACCTTCATCCAGAGCAAGATGCTAAATACCTCCAAAGGTCCTGCGGTTCATTCTTTAAGAGCACAGGCGGATAAAAGAGATTATTCCGGCTCTATGCGTAAGGTGCTTGAATCACAGGATCATCTGACCATCAAACAGGCCGAGGTATGTGAGCTTTTATGGGAAGATATTCCTGATGATGAAAGGGAAGGCACATATGTAAGGAGAGTAACGGGAGTTAAGACACAGACGGGAACCGTGTATCATGCAAAAGCGGTAGTCCTGTGTACCGGAGTATATCTCAACGCAAGATGCCTTACCGGTGAATCCATTACATATACGGGACCGAACGGTCTTCAGGCCGCAACACATCTGTCTGATTCACTTAAGGGAGCGGGTGTTGAACTCAGAAGATTCAAGACCGGTACTCCCGCACGAATGGACGGCAAGACCATTGACTATTCCAAGATGGAAGAGCAGAAGGGAGACGAGAGGATAATTCCTTTCTCTTTTTCAACCGATCCCGATTCTATACAGAAGGAACAGGTATCATGCTATCTGACCCACACTACGGAAAAGACTCATGAGATAATCCGTGCAAATCTGGACAGATCCCCTATTTATGCGGGAATTATAGAAGGCACGGGTCCCAGATACTGTCCTTCCATAGAAGATAAAGTCGTAAAATTTTCCGAGAGGACTTCACATCAGGTATTCATCGAACCGGAAGGTCTCTACACGGATGAAGTATATATTGACGGCATGAGTTCTTCTATGCCCGAGGATGTGCAGATCGCTATGTACAGATCCGTTCCGGGCCTTGAGAACTGCAGGATAGTAAGAAATGCGTATGCCATCGAATATGACTGCATAAATGCGAAAAGTCTCTATCCTCATCTTGAATTCAAGACGATCAAAGGATTGTTTGCGGGTGGCCAGTTCAACGGAAGCAGCGGATATGAGGAAGCCGCAGCACAGGGCTTTGTTGCGGGCGTAAATGCCGCAATGGAGATACTTGGCAAAGAGTTTCTCACACTTAAGAGAAGTGAGAGCTATATCGGCGTCCTGATAGACGATCTTGTTACCAAGGATAACAGAGAACCCTACAGGATGATGACATCGAGGGCAGAGTACAGACTTCTGCTCAGACAGGACAACGCAGACTTAAGACTTCGGAAATACGGGCACAGGATAGGTCTTGTATCTGACGAGGTTTTTGATAAGACAGTCCTTAAGCAGCAGATGATAGATGAAGAGACAGAACGTCTTAAATCGGTCATGCTGGGTGCGGGAAGGGAAGTATCAAAGCTTCTTGAGCAGTACGGTTCACCTGCACTTTCCACAGCAACATCATTAGCACAGCTCCTCTGCAGGCCCGAACTTGATTATGAAAAACTTGCTCCCTTAGATCCGGGCAGGAAGCCTCTTCCCGCGGATGTCATCGAGCAGGTTCAGATAGAGATCAGATATGAAGGCTATATAAAGAGGCAGGAACGACAGGTCAGGGAACAGGAGAGACTTGAAGTCAAGCTGATCCCGGAAGATATTGATTACGATGATGTACCTTCACTCAGGATCGAAGCAAGACAGCATCTTAAGGAGTTCCGCCCCGTTTCCGTGGGACAGGCCTCCAGGATATCAGGCGTATCACCTGCGGATATCTCAGTGCTTTTAGTGTATCTTGAACGTAACGGCAGCCCTTCAACAGTTCAGCAAAAATGACACGCGTGTCATAATTTTATGAGAGATTATAATAAGCTTGTAAAATACTTATCTGAATATGGTGTAACGGTAAGTGATGATCGTCTGGAGAAACTGGACAGATATTACGATATGATGATCGAGACCAATAAGTCTCTTAATCTTACCGCCATTACAGAGTTTGATGAAGTCATAGTCAAACACTATATAGATTCGGTCACACTGATAAGGGATATAGATCTTCGTCAGAATTTATCTCTTATTGATGTGGGTACCGGTGCGGGATTTCCCGGCATGGTACTTAAGATAATATTTCCCGAACTTGATATCACACTTTTTGATTCCCTGCAGAAGAGACTTACATTCCTCGACGGGGTTATCAGTGAATTATCCTTAACAGGTATCAGGACATGTCATGGCAGGGCAGAGGAAGCCGGCAGGGATAAGAATATGAGAGAGCAGTATGATCTCTGCGTTTCACGTGCTGTTGCTAATCTTCCTGTTCTTCTCGAACTGTGTCTTCCTTTTGTTAAGGTCGGAGGAAAATTCATTGCATACAAATCCGACAAGGGACATGAAGAATTGGAAAGTTCAGGAAGAGCATTATCTTTGCTTGGGGGATCTCTTAACAAAGAAGATTCTTTTATCATTCCCGATTCTGATATGGTCAGAAATCTTCTCATTATTTCAAAGGATAAATCCACCCCGGCCACATATCCGAGAAAACCCGGAACTCCTGGCCGTAAACCTTTGTGATACACTATATGTAGATTTCTTCAGTTATTTAATGAACCCGACCACAATGAATTTATGTTTCACGTGAAACATTTTCAAGATTTAGGGGTTATATGTTTCACGTGAAACAATTTATTGTATAATTTGAAAAAGGTTTCACGTAGAACATTTTCAGTACCACTAGATATAGCGTGTGCGTTTCTATGGGTTCTATGGGTTTTATAGGTTCTATGAACAGTGAGGGACAGAATAATGATCCAGTTATTCGTACATACTATGACACCCGGAGATTTTCTCGGAATATGTCTGGTAATCATGGGACTTATATGTGTTGCGCTGACTTATGGGGCAGCGCATGCAAGTAAGAAATCCGGCCATTATGTATCAGGCATGCCTGTACTCGGAGCAATATTAATATTGATCGGGGGACTGTTATCAGCACATAAGATCCTCGCACTTTTATGTCTTACCGATCCGGGCCCGTGGGGTTTTGTATATGCAATGATAAGAGAGCATAAATACAACAAGAGGATCTATGATTATTTAAATAAAAACGGACTGGGTACGGACAGACAATACTTACATGATAAAAGAGTTACAGCAGATCTTGACGGTGATATCCTGGAGTTCTCTTACGTGATCAATTCACCTTATATACTGAACAGGATGAGGATCATGTTTGCCATTATATTAGACGGTAATGGGGACAGATTCATTCTTCTTGACAGAAGAGAAAAGGGACTTGATAAGATCCCGTTTAATGAGGACAGGATCAGGATAGATGATCCGGACCCTAAGGGAAGAGTCAGGTCACTGACTATTGAAGTAAGAGATGCCGATATCGATAACAAAATGACAGTACAATAGTGATTTGTTTTTCACGTGGAACAATTCATGATATAATATCCGTTAATTGAAAAGGGGTATTTATGGATAGAATATTTGCGGTAGCTAATCAAAAAGGCGGGGTCGGAAAGACCTGTACAACGGTAAACCTTGCGGCAAGTCTCGGGGAACTGGGCAAGAAGGTTCTTGTTATCGATATGGACCCCCAGGGAAATTCTTCCAGCAGCTTTGGGGTAAACAAAAATGAAGCGGAGAACACCATATATGAGGTTCTTCTTGAGGAGTGTACTCTGGGTGAAGCGGTAATAAGCGATGTTGCCAAGAACATCTCTCTGGTACCTGCCAATGTTAATCTCGGTGCCGTGGAGATAGAGATGGCCGGTAAGGATAAGGCTAATCTCGCTCTTAAAAAGGAACTGGATTTCGTTAAGGATGAATACGACTATGTATTCATAGATTGTCCTCCCGCTATAAGTCTTATGACAGTCAACTCCATGGCAGCTGCTTCCGGAGTGATCGTTCCGGTCCAGTGTGAATATCTGGCTCTTGAGGGACTCGGACAGGTCATCGAAACCATCAACCTTGTCAGGAGCAGGATGAATCCTGCACTTGACCTTGCGGGTATTCTTTTTACAATGTATGATTCCAGGACCATACTTGCCAACGATGTTGTCAACAGCGTTAAGAATACGGTCAAATATAACATTTTCGAGACTAAGATCCCGAGAAATGTCAGACTCTCGGAGGCACCGTCATTTGAGGTGCCCATAACCGTTTATGATCCCAAGTGTGCAGGCGCACAGGCCTATATGAGCCTTGCAAGGGAAGTGGATGAGATGTTCGGGGACAAGTAATAAATAACAGTAGATATTAAAAATACGGAGGGCAATATGGCAGCTAATCAGTCACTCAGGAAAAGAGGACTCGGAAAAGGTCTGGACGCACTCATACCCAATGTTGTGGGAAGCGATACGGCTGAAGAAAATACCAAGGCAGCGAAAGAACAGGCAAAAAACGGAGTTAAGGATTCCAGACTGATGGTAAACATCAACAAAGTTGAGCCCAACAGAAAGCAGCCGAGAAAAAAATTCGATGAGGATGATATCCAGGATCTTTCGGATTCCATCAAGCTCCACGGACTGATCCAGCCCATTCTGGTACAGGACAGAGGAAACCACTACGAGATCATCGCAGGTGAGAGGAGATGGAGAGCATGCAAGCTCGCCGGTCTCAAGGAAGTTCCTGTTATCATCGGCGATTACACCGAGAGAGAGATCCTCGAGATCTCGCTTCTTGAAAATATCCAGAGAAAGGATCTGAATCCCGTTGAAGAAGCACAGGGATATAAGAGACTTGTCGAGGAATTCGGTCTTACCCAGGACCAGATCGCAGAGAGTCTTTCAAAGAGCAGATCTGCGATAACAAATGCCATAAGACTGCTGAAACTGAATCCCAAGGTTCAGGAGATGATGGTTGATGAACTCATCTCAGCAGGTCATGCAAGAGCACTTCTTGCCATAGAAGATCCTTCCATTCAGGAAGAAGTGGCACAGAGGATCGTAGATGAGAAACTCAACGTCAGAGATGTGGAGAAGATCGTAAATGCACTGAAGAAGCCTGTAAAGCCGAAGCCTGTAACGGATGAGGTCCTCAAGGTCTTCTATCATGATATGGAAGAGAATCTCAAGATGGCTGTCGGTACAAAGGTATCCATCACCGGTAAGGGAAACGGCGCCGGAGTCGTAAGCATAGAATTTTACAATAATGACGATCTCGACAGGATCGCAGCAAAGCTCAGAAGTTAAATGACACGCATGTCATAATTTGCGGAGGCACAGGATTTGCAATATAATTTTTTTAATACCATCGGAACGGCAGGCTCTGCCTTCGGAATCTTTGATGTACTTGCCGTCATATCCATAATTGCTGCGGCGGTGCTGACTGTTTTGTTCATCTCCGAAAAAAAGATAGTCAGTGAGCTTTCAGACAGGATCGATAAGCTTACATCCGGCAAGAACGGAAAGAGCCTTGAGGGAGAACTGGACGGGATAATCGAGGACAACAGGATCATCTTAAAACAGGCAAAACAGAATTCAGAGGATATTGAGGAAATATTCGGAAGACTGAAAAAAGTATATCAGAAGATGTCGGTAGTCAAGTATGATGCGTACGACCAGCTCGGCGGAGAGATGAGTGCCGTTGTGGTCCTTCTCGATGACGAAGACAACGGAGTGCTCGTCAACAATGTATATTCACCGGAGGGCGGGTATACATACACGAGAGAGATCGAAAGCGGCAAATGCAGGCATGAACTGGGCGAAGAAGAAACTAAGGCTTTGAAAAAAGCATTACAGAAATAAAAGAATTGCTTAAAGCGAGGTAGAAAAAATGATAGACATAAGGCTCATCAGAGAAAATCCCGATCTTGTCAAGGAGAACATCAGGAAGAAATTCCAGGATGAGAAGCTCTCAATGGTAGACGAAGTTGCGGAGCTGGACGATCAGGTCCGTAAGGCAAAGCAGGAGGGCGATGCTCTCAGATCAAAGAGAAATACCGTCTCCAAAGAGATCGGCGGACTCATGGGCAGAATGAAGAAGGCTGAGAGTACCGGAGATACCGCAGAAGCAGAGAAGCTTAAGGCTGAAGTTGAAGCCAGGAAAGCGGAAGTTGAGGCAGGCGCAAAGAGACTTGAGGAACTCGAAGTCCTTGAAGAGGAACTGGGAGAGAAGATCACCAGGATCATGATGGTCATTCCCAACATCATTGATGAGTCCGTTCCCATCGGAAAAGACGACAGCGAGAACGTAGAGAATGAAAAATTCGGAGAGCCCGTTGTCCCTTCTTTTGAAGTTCCCTATCATGCCGATATCCTTGAGAGGATCGGCGGCCTTGATAAGGATTCTGCCGGAAGAACATCCGGAAACGGTTTCTATTATCTCATCGGAGATGCGGCAAGACTTCACTCCGCAATGCTTTCTTTTGCAAGAGATTTCATGATCGATAAGGGCTTTACATACTGCATCCCTCCTTTCATGATCAGGAGCAATGTTGTTAACGGCGTTATGAGCTTCAAGGAAATGGAAGCCATGATGTACAAGATCGAGGGCGAGGATCTCTATCTCATCGGAACCAGTGAGCATTCCATGATCGGAAGATTCCAGGGCCAGCTCATTGATGAGAACAAGCTTCCCCAGTGCCTTACCTCGTATTCACCCTGCTTCAGAAAAGAAGTCGGATCCCACGGTATCGAGGAAAGAGGCGTTTACAGAGTTCACCAGTTTGAAAAGCAGGAGATGGTAGTCCTCTGCAAGCCCGAGGATTCCATGGACTGGTATAACAAGATGTGGAGATATACCGTTGATTTCTTCAGAGCACTTGATGTACCCGTAAGAACACTTGAGTGCTGCAGCGGAGATCTTGCGGATCTTAAGGTCAAGTCTTGTGATGTCGAGGCATGGAGCCCCAGACAGAAGAAGTACTTTGAAGTCGGATCATGTTCCACTCTCGGAGACGCACAGGCAAGAAGACTGGGAATCCGTACTAAGGGTGAGAAGGGAACATATCTTGTCCATACCCTGAACAATACCGTCCTCGCAACTCCCAGAGGACTTATAGCAGTACTTGAAAATAACGTAAATGAGGACGGTAGCGTCCGCATTCCCAAGGCCCTTCAGCCTTACATGGGCGGAAAGACCGTTATAGAACCGGTAAAATAATGCACAAATTTTTAAGAGCCATAGGTTTCAGTAAAATAAACAGAGATGAAGTCAAGGAACTTGTCCTTTCCAGTGTCAAGAAAAACGACTCCAGAGGCTATACAATGTCTCTGGATGACGTTATGCTCGCTGAGTTTTCCAGGGATGTGGGTGAGGGCATAGGCATCACCGCAGCCGGAACCTTCAGCGAGGACGATCTTTTCCATACGGATTACTACTTTCCCTACCTTAAGGGAACAGGCATCACGTCTACGGAAGATGTATCGGTCGAAAGACATGCGGCAAGGGATTCCTATGCCGGAATATGCGACGATGTAAGACTCGGAATGTCGCTGATCTTTTATATTCAGAACAAGATCCCCTATATCCAGGCGCAGGTTTCGGGACGCCTTCCCATAAAGGGAACAACGCTGACTCTTTCCGGTCTTTCATTAAAGGGAACCATCATACTTCCTGCTCTGAAGGATAATCCCGACGATGAGGACAAGCTCAAGAAATCAGAGCATTTAAGGCTCATGAAAAATGCGCGCAACGGCAATGAGGATGCGATCGAAGAACTCACCATGCAGGAGATGGATCTTTACAGTGAAGTTTCCAAGAGAGTTGCAAAGGAAGATCTGTACAGCATCGTCTATACGAGCATTATGCCCTACGGAGTGGAGTGTGACCAGTACAATATCATCGGTGAGATCTTAAAAGTCCGCATGATAATGAACAATATCTCACATGAACAGGTATATGTTCTGACTTTACTCGTTAATGATTTGACATTTGACGTCGCCATCAATATAATGGATTTGCTCGGTGA
>CAMNEB010000015.1 GCA_946536155.1 uncultured Lachnospiraceae bacterium
ATGAATCTGCCGTCAAGCCCGAAGGAAAGGGTCTGCCTTTCGCTTGTGAGATATCTGATGCCTTCGGCCCTGAATTTATCCCTGCGGACCGGGCCTCTTCCGAACTTTTTAACGATTGCTGAGATATAACCCGCATCAGTTCCGCAGCATCCGCCTATGATCTGGGCTCCGGCGTTTACGAGATCTTCTGTCTCAAGCGCAAAGGCCTCAGCATCCATCCTGTAGACGGTCCTGTTGTTCTCATCAAGCTCGGGAAGTCCCGCATTGGGCTTTGCGATTATGGGAACAAGGGTATTTGCGGCCATATCGGAAACAACGGATACCATCTGTGCGGGTCCCGTGGAACAGTTAACACCTATGGCATCTGCCCCAAGACTCTCACAGACCACTGCACCGGTCACCGCATCCGTTCCGAAAAGAGTCCTTCCGTTTGATTCAAAAGTAAGAGTGACCATAACGGGAAGTTCTGATACTTCCTTTGCCGCTATGAGCGCAGCCCTGGTCTCCGCAAGACTCATCATGGTCTCAATGACCAGCAGATCGCATCCGTATTTTTCAAGAAGCCTTATCTGGTCTTTATAGACATCTATCAGATCCTCAAGTTCAAGAGTACCCATGGGCTTAAGCTGTCTGCCCGTCATGGTTATGTCTCCCGCAACGAGGACCTTTCGGTCTGTACACTCCTCAGCAGCCTGTCTTGAGATCCCGCAGAGAGTCCTGATGATCTCCTCCGCATCGCCTTTAAGTCCGTACTCATCAAGCTTGATGGAATTGGCCGTAAAGGTCGGGGCATACAATATATCGGTACCCGCAGATACATAGCTCCTCTGCAGGTCAAGCATCACATCACTGTGTTCGCATATCCATTTTTCGGGGCAGACTCCTGAGGGCATTCCCGCCTTGGCGAGATTGGTTCCGCAGGCTCCGTCGAGATAAACGATCCTGTCTTTTACAAATTCCCTGAATTCCTGTTTAGTCATATGGAGATCCGGTAAATATCCTTATTTTCTATAGTCTGTGACATCGGTAATTTCGTACTTCGTATTGATGATGCACGCAAAGTACGAAACATAGTCTATTTTATTACATGACATGGTTATATACAAACAAAAAATGACGTCCGGACGAGCCGGACGCCATGTACAGTCTTATCTTTCTTCGATCGGTCTGTAAGGGATATGTTCACCCACATACTTGAAAGCGGGTCTTACGATCTTGCCGCCGTTTATGAGCTCCTCGAGTCTGTGAGCACTCCATCCGGACATTCTCGCTATGGCAAAGAGCGGAGTAAACAGCTCTTCGGGAATACCGAGCATCGAATAAACAAATCCGCTGTAGAAGTCCACGTTCGCACATACCGGCTTTAATATGCCTTTATTGGCTGTGATGAGCTTCTTTGCGATCCTCTCTACTCTGTCATAGAACTCGAATTCCTTGACAAGTCCCTTTTCCACCGCAAGATTGCGGGCATACTCTTTTAAAAGGACCTCTCTGGGATCTGAAAGAGTGTATACCGCATGTCCCATACCGTAGATGAGACCTGCCTTGTCAAATGCCTGCTTATCGAGGATCTTCTTGAGATATACCTCAACCTCTGCCTCATCCTCGATATTGGAAATGTTCTCTTTGAGATTTCTGAACATCTCCTGAACCTTGAGGTTGGCGCCGCCGTGCTTGGGTCCTTTGAGGGATCCGATGGAAGCTGCGGTGGATGAATAAGTATCGGTACCGGAAGAGGTAACAACGTGGGTGGTGAAGGTCGAGTTGTTTCCGCCGCCGTGATCTGCGTGTACTATCAGCGCGATATCAAGAACCTTAGCCTCCAGCTCGGTATAATGACCGTCGGGTCTTAACATCTGAAGGATGTTCTCCGAAAGGGACAGGTTCTTCTTGGGATTCCTGATGATAAGAGCCTCATCCTTTCTGAAGTGCATATAGGAATGATATGAATATACGGCAATCAGAGGGAGCTTGTTTATCAGCTCAAGACTCTGTCTGAGTACGTTCTCAGGGGTGATATCATCGGCACTCCTGTCATAGGTATAGAGAGTAAGGACACATCTCTGGAGAGCGTTCATGATATTTCCGTTGGATGCCTTCATGACTACGTCTCTTACGAATCTTGCGCCAAGCTCCTGCAGATTGCTTGAAACATGAAGATATGCATCAAGCTCATCCTTGTTGGGAAGATGTCCGAACAGAAGGAGGAATGAAACCTCCTCAAAGCCATGGATCCTGTCTCCGAGATTATTAACAATGTCCATGACATTGATGCCCTGATAATAAAGCCTTCCGTCGCAGGGAACCTTGTCTCCGTCAACAAGATCGAAAGCAACAACATCGGAAACCTCGGTAAGTCCGGTGAGGACGCCCTTTCCGTTTGAGTCACGAAGACCTCTCTTTACATCATATTCAACGTAAAGATTATTATCTATCTTACGAAGTTCATGGAGTTCGTTGATCAAAAGCTCAGCATCGGTCTTGATCTCGGATATCTCCAGGAGATCCGGCATTTCAATTTTTTCTCTGTCTTCGTACATGATGATCCTCCGAAAACCGTAAAAATATGCAAAAAATAAGCATGGGCCGTGTACCCATGTATCTATGTATACAACATTCCGTAGACAAAGTCAAGAATAGTGTGAACAATGAGACGCCCCCGGCACTTAAGAATTCTGTAAATGAAAGTGAAAGGAAATCCGTCCCCTATACAAAAAAGACAGGGCCAAGGCCCTGTCAGATTAAAAAGCATGTTGAACGCCTAAACAGTCCGCGCGTTCACTTTACTGTGCTATGACAGCTTCTTTCATAGACTTAACATAGTCGTAAATGTAAGGCGCCGCATCCTTACCGTATTTTTCAACTATTTTTACGATAGCCGAGCCAACTATAGCTCCGTCCGAGATGGATGCCATCTTTGCGGCCTGTTCGGGTGTCGAGATACCGAAGCCTATGGCGCAGGGAGTATCGGTTACCTCTCTTATATGACCGATGATCGGTTTAAGGTCTGTGCTGAAATCGGTCCTGACGCCGGTAACGCCCATGGAGGACACCACATAGATGAAGCCCTTAGCTTCTGATGCGATCATCCTGACACGGTCCTCCGATGTGGGAGAAACCATGGAGATGTACTCTACGCCGTACTTAAGGGATATGGACTCGAGCTCTTCTTTTTCCTCATAAGGCATATCTGGAATGATCACGCCGCTGACATCCAGCTCTTTGCACTTTTCAAAAAATCTGTCATATCCGTAATGGAAAACAAGATTTGCGTAAGTCATGAAGCAGAGTGTAATGTCAGAGACCTTCCTGACCTTGGCGACCATCTCAAAAACCTTATCTGTTGTGGTGCCTGCCTTGAGGGATCTGACATTGGCGTTCTGGATGACCGCACCTTCCGCAACGGGATCCGAGAAAGGAATGCCGACTTCTATGATGTCAGCTCCGGCTTCAGCCATTTTGAGGATGAATTCGTAGGTTGAATCTATATCGGGATCGCCGGCTGTGATAAATGCTATGAATGCTTTTCCGCCGGGATTTTTGGCAAATGAATTCTTTATCTTATCAGTCATGAAGGTTTACCCCCCTGTATCTGGCTATTGCCGCAACATCCTTGTCGCCTCTGCCGGAGATATTGATGATGATGCTCTCGTCCTTCGAGAACTCCTTTGCAATCTTCATGGCATATGCAACCGCATGTGAGCTCTCGATGGCGGGTATGATGCCCTCTATCCTTGACAGATATTCAAACGCCTCAACAGCCTCATCATCGGTAATGGGAACATACTGCGCCCTGCCGATGGAATGAAGATATGCATGCTCGGGTCCGATACCGGGATAATCAAGTCCTGCGGAGATCGAATATACGGGTGCTATCTGACCGTATTCATTCTGGCAGAAAAGAGATTTCATGCCATGGAAAATACCGAGGGTTCCGGTGGCGATGGTAGCTGCGGTCTCGGGAGTATCGACTCCTCTTCCGCCGGCTTCGCATCCGATCAGGCGCACATCCTTATCTTCTATGAAGTTATAAAAAGCACCGATGGCATTTGAACCGCCGCCTACGCATGCGATGACCGCAGCGGGAAGCTTGCCTTCTTTTTCAAGGATCTGCTGTTTCGCCTCTTTTGAGATGACGGACTGGAAATCCCTGACTATGGTGGGGAAAGGATGAGGTCCCATAACGGATCCGAGACAGTAATGTGTGTCCTCCGTTCTGTTGCTCCACTCCTTCATGCAGTCATTGACCGCATCCTTGAGTGTCTCGGTACCTGTAGTAACAGCGTGGACCTTTGCTCCGAGAAGCTCCATTCTGTAGACGTTCAGAGCCTGTCTTACGGTATCTTCCCTTCCCATGAAGATCTCGCACTCCATGCCGAGAAGAGCCGCAACGGTCGCAGTTGCGACACCGTGCTGGCCGGCACCGGTCTCAGCAATGAGCCTGGTCTTGCCCATTCTCTTTGCAAGAAGCGCCTGGCCTATACAGTTATTTATCTTGTGAGATCCCGTGTGGTTGAGATCCTCTCTCTTAAGATAGATCTTTGCTCCGCCGAGATCCTCGGTCATCTTGCCGGCATAATAAAGCAGTGAAGGACGTCCCGCGTATTCATTCAAAAGCGAGTTAAGTTCTTCGTTAAAAACCGGATCATTCTTTGCTTCGTTATAGCATTCCTCAAGCCTGATGAGTTCATTCATCAGAGTCTCGGATATGTACTGACCGCCGAACTCTCCGAATCTCCCCTTACTGTTCATAAAAATATTCCTTTCAAATCACTCCATACTGTGAGCCTTGGTCACTGCCTGCATGACAAGGTCGGAATCCTTGTGCCCGCCCTTATCAAGAGAAGAACTCATGTCTATAGCATAGAGATGTGTGCCCTTAAAATATTCACAGACCTCTTCTATATTGTCGGGAGATATTCCGCCCGCCAGCATAAAAGGTCTGTTGCAGTCTTTTATCTTACTCCAGTCAAATCTTGCGCCCGTACCTCTTCCGGAATCGAACATCAGCATATCTGCGGAGGAGCTTTCCGCCTTTGCAAGATCAAAGGAATCATCAACTATGAAGACCTTGACGACGCTGCCTTTGCCGGCCTTCAGTTCCTGAATGTATTCCTCGGATTCATCGCCGTGAAGCTGTACGATATCAATGAGCCCGTTATACACAAGTCTCTTGATCCTGTTGATATCATCATTGACAAACACCCCGACCCTGCGGATCATCGGGTCCATGAGTTTAGACAAAAATCCCGCGGTTTCCTCGGACACGGTCCTTTTGAAACCATCGGTTAAGATAAATCCGGCAAAATCGGGCAATGCGTCATTTACAGCGTTTGCATCACCGGGGGTTCTGAGTCCGCAGATCTTGATCTTCATTTCTATAAGCCTCTTAAAACCTTTAAAAACTCTTCTCTGTTTTCGCTTCTCATAAGCGACTCCCCGACGAGCACGGCATCCACACCGTTTTGTTCAAGCGCTTCAACCTGGGATCTGTCGGAAATACCGCTCTCAGATACAAAAAGCATACCGAAAGGCACTTTATCACGCAAATTCAAAGCATTCAAGGGATTTACGGAAAAATTTTTCAAATTCCTGTTATTTACTCCGATGATACGTGCTCCGAGACTGATGGCTTTTTCGATCTCTTCTCCGTCATGGCACTCAGTGAGTGCGGATAACCCGAGTTCATCGGCAATATCGAGATATTCGGCGAGCTGTTCATCCGATAAAAGAGATACTATCAGAAGGACCGCACTCGCTCCGAACACCTTTGCCTGGTAGATCATATACTCATCAACCGTGAAGTCTTTTCTGAGTACCGGGATCCCTACTTCGGAAACTATCTGCTTAAGGTATTCATCGCTTCCCAGAAACCACTTAGGCTCTGTGAGCACGGATATCGCATCCGCTCCGGCCTTCTCGTAATCCATTGCGATCTTCATATAAGGAAACTCTTCCGCAATGATACCTTTTGACGGAGATGCTTTCTTGACCTCGCAGATAAAAGAGATATCTTTTCTGCGGAGAGCATTTTCAAAAGCAAAACCGGCTTGATGATCCAAAGCCTCTGCCCTTGCCTTCATCTCCGCTGCACTTATCTCAGCCTTATATGCCGCCACTCTTTCCCTTGTATAGTCAGCAATCTCTTCCAGTATGTTCTTGTCTGCCATTTAAGGCCCCCTTCATAAAGAAAAAATCATAAGAAAAAATAAAAACACCCTCGCCTGATATACATCAGACAAGGGCGTTGATAACGCGGTGCCACCTTGCTTTAGGACTTAAGTCCCCTCTTTACGGATACTTACATATCCCTTCTCTGTAACGGGAGTTCCCGTCGCATCATACTAAGGCCAAAGCCTTTTCCGTGCGCCCTTAGCGGCCCATCTGACAAGCAGTTTACCGACCTTTCTCAGCATCCGGTCTCTCTGTAGGTTCTTATCAAGTCTTTATTCCCGCCTCAACGGTTTATATTTTTTATTTTCTACACTCTAAACTACGGGACTTTATGTGTCAAGAACTATTTGTCCCGGAAAACGTATTACTTAAGAAGAGCGACTGTCTCTCTTGCAATCGCAAGCTCCTCGTTGGTGGGGATGACAAGGACCTTAACCTTTGAATCGTCAGTGGAGATGATGGTCTCCTCGCCTCTGACCCTGTTCTTCTCCTCGTCGATGGTGAGGCCGAGGTAGGTGAGATATTCACATACAAGGGTCCTGACTATAGCTGCGTTCTCGCCGATACCTGCCGTGAAGCAGATCGCATCCACTCCGTTCATTGCCGCAACATAGGATCCGACGTATTTAGCGGTCCTGTAGCAGAATGCTTCAACTGCCTGCTTAGCAAGCTCGTTGCCGTTGTTCATGGCATCCTCGAGATCCCTGAAATCCGAGGAAAGATCTCCGCTCATTCCGTAAACGCCGGACTTCTTGTTAAGGATGTTCATGACACCCGCAATATCAAGATGCTCTTTGTTTGCGATGAACTCAAGGATAGCGGGATCAAGCTCTCCGGATCTGGTTCCCATGATGAGTCCCTCAAGAGGAGTAAGCCCCATTGAAGTATCTACGCACTTTCCGTTCTTCACTGCAGAGACGGATGCACCGTTTCCGAGGTGACATACGATGATCTTAAGATCCGCATAATCTTTTCCGAGGATCTCCGCACATCTGTGTGAAACATATGAATGAGAGGTTCCGTGGAATCCGTAACGGCGGATCTTGTACTTCTCATAATATGCATGAGGAAGTCCGTAGAGATATGCCTTGGGAGGCATGGTCTGATGGAATGCGGTATCAAATACGGCAACCATGGGAGTTGTGGGCATGAGCTTTTTGCAAGCATCAATACCGATAAGGTTTGCGGGATTGTGAAGAGGTGCAAGATCGTTGCACTCCTCTATGGCTTTTATTACATCGTCATTAATGACAACGGATGAAGCAAACTTCTCACCGCCGTGAACTATCCTGTGTCCTACGGCATCGATCTCATCAAGACTCTTTAAAACGCCTGTCTTCTCATTGGTAAGCTTCTCAAGAACAAGCTTAATGGCATTGGTATGATCGGGCATGGGAGAATCTTCCGTCTCCTTGTCTCCGCCTGCGGGCTGATAACTGATACGTCCGTCAATTCCTATCCTCTCGCAGAGTCCCTTGGCGATCCACTTCTCTGTCTCCGAATCGATGAGCTGATATTTAAGAGATGAGGAACCACAGTTTATAACAAGAATCTTCATTTACAAAACACCTCTTTTTCTGAATATGATCAGATGCCCTTTTATGAAAAAACATATACCGGACATCAAAAACTTCGCTTAAGATCAGGTCACTGTGAGATCTGGGCCTGTACTGCGGTAAGGGCTACAACACCTACGATATCCTGCCATGAGCAGCCTCTGGAAAGATCGTTTACGGGCTTTGCGATACCCTGGAGCATGGGTCCGTATGCCTCAGCACCGCCGAGACGCTGTACCAGCTTGTAGCCGATATTACCTGCATCAAGGTTGGGGAAGATCAGAACGTTTGCCTTGCCGGCAACAGGTGATCCGGGTGCCTTATTCTTCGCTACTGAGGGAACAAGTGCGGCATCTGTCTGGAGTTCTCCGTCAAGAACAAGATAAGGGAATCTCTCATGTGCGATATTTGTTGCTTCAACTACCTTATCGACAAGGGCATGCTTTGCGGAACCCTTGGTGGAGTGTGAAAGCATTGCGATAACGGGCTTGGGTCCGATGAGAGCCTTGAAGCTCGTAGCGGAAGAATCTGCGATATATGCAAGTTCCTCAGCGGTGGGATCCTGATTCAGACCGCAGTCCGCAAAAATGAACGCTCCGTTGTCTCCCATATCCTTGAACACGGTATCTACGATGAAGAATGCGGAAACAAGCTTTACACCGGGTGCGGTCTTGAGGATCTGGAGCGCAGGTCTTAAGGTATCTGCAGTTGAATGACATGCGCCTGCGACCATTCCGTCCGCATCATTATTCTTGACCATCATGATACCGAAGGTAAGATAATCCTTGTGAAGTATCTCGGTAGCCTTCTCAATGGTCATGCCCTTGGATTTACGGGTCTCATAGAGAAGGTTGATATAAGTCTCCATCTTGTCTGTGGTCTCGGGATCGATGATGGTGACTCCGTCAAGATCGATCTCAAGCCATCCGGCACCGTCATGTATCTTCTCAGAATTGCCTACCATGATGATATTGGCGATACCTTCTTTGATGATCTCAGCAGCCGCAAGAAGCGTTCTCTTGTCATTGCTCTCGGGAAGTACGATGGTCTTTCTGTCAAGCTTAGCTCTATCTTTGATCTGATCAATATAAGCCATAACAACTCCTTATGAAAAAAAGAATTAATGATAGATTGAATTTGAGGAAAGTACAGGTAAACTCTCCGCTGCTGAAAGTGCTTACATCTTGATAATTCTTTGCCTTTCAGCCGCTTTTATATTATACTTTAAAAAAATCATGTATACAAGAAACGCACATCAAATTCTTTGTACATTTTTACATACAATCCGTGTGATTATTGTTAATTTTTTAGCAAAGTTCACATGTGCGATACTGCTGTTTTTATGGGGGAAAAAATGAAAACTGCCGGAATAATAGCCGAATACAACCCTTTTCACAACGGCCATTTATACCATATAGAGAAAACAAAAAAAGAAACCGGTGCCGACCGGATAATCGTTGCGATGAGCGGGAACTTCGTCCAGAGAGGCGCTCCCGCCATTCTGGATAAATACGCAAGGACAAAAAGCGCACTTATGTCCGGTGCGGACCTGGTCCTTCAGATATCTCCGATGTACTCAATAGCATCCGCCGAGTTTTTCGCCATGGGTGCCGTATCACTTCTGAGCAATACGGGTATCGTCGACTATCTTTCATTCGGATCGGAAGCCGGCGAGCTTGACGGCCTCAAAAAGATCGCAGAAGTACTCTCATCCGAGCCTCCGAAGTTCAAAAAAGCGCTGCAGAAGAATCTTAAAAACGGAAATCCTTTCCCCGTCGCAAGGAGCAAGGCCATCATAGAATGCTGTCCCGAGCTCACGAATACCACAGAGCTTTTCAATTCTCCCAACAATATCCTTGCCATCGAATACCTTAAGTGCCTTAACAGAACCGCATCTTCCATAGAGCCCGTAACGGTCAAGAGGAAGGGTGCGGGCTACAACGATCCCTACGATCCCGGCAGCAGCGGCATCTCATCAAAAGCCATCAGGGAAGCGGTCTTCTACGGTGGCAAGAACAGTTCTCTTGCGTCGTACATGCCCGAAGAATCCCATCTGCAGCTGAAAGTCTCTATGGATAAGAAAATGACCGTCGACGAGAATGATTTTTCAGAGATGCTCATTTATAAGCTTTTATCAGAGAGGGACAAAGGATATGCCGGTTACCTTGATGTATCAGGCGATATGTCCGACAGGATCCTCAACAATCTGGATAAATTCACGAACATAACATCCTTCTGTAACCTGCTAAAGACAAAGGACAAGACATACACCAGAGTAAGCCGTGCACTCTTCCACATCCTGCTGAACATCAGGAACATCGAAGCGGAATCAAACGAATATACCGGTGTCTGCCCCTATATCAGAGTACTGGGATTCAGAAAGTCCTCAGAAGATCTCCTCTCCGAGATAAAAGCCAGAGCTTCCGTCCCCATCATCACAGGATATAATGATGCGGTCAAAACCCTGTATTCAGAGCCTATGGAGCTCCTCAAAAAAGAAAGCCGCATCGAGGATCTCTACTTTGCGGTCCAGACAATGAAATCGGGGCTTCCCTGCAAGCCCGACATGAGCAGACCGGTCATAGTGATATAACAGATAACGGGACGTTCCGTAAGGGAGCGTCCCGTTTTTGATATTAACGTCAGTTAAAAAATCAGTTCTTGAAGGAATGGATGGGAGCGGGTATGCGTCCTTCTCTGCCTATGAATGCATCGCAGGAATACCTGTTGACAGGCATGATGGGTGCGGTTCCGAGAAGGCCTCCGAATTCAACGCTGTCACCCACAGTTTTGCCGATAACGGGAATGATACGTACCGCGGTGGTCTTTGCATTGACCATACCGATAGCCATCTCATCTGCGATGATTCCGGAGATCGTGGTTGCTTTGGTGTCTCCGGGCACTGCTATCATATCAAGTCCCACGGAGCATACACATGTCATTGCTTCAAGCTTCTCGATGGTAAGAGCGCCGCAGGAAGCTGCATCGATCATGCCCTGATCCTCGGAAACGGGGATGAATGCGCCGCTGAGTCCGCCTACATAAGAGGATGCCATGACTCCGCCCTTCTTGACCTGATCATTTAAGAGTGCAAGAGCTGCGGTGGTTCCGGGAGCTCCTGCCTTCTCAAGACCGATCTCACAGAGGATATCCGCAACTGAATCTCCGATGGCGGGGGTGGGAGCAAGTGAAAGATCTACAATTCCAAAAGGGACACCGAGCTTCTCGGATGCTCTCTTGGCAACAAGCTGACCTACTCTTGTGACCTTGAATGCGGTCTTCTTGATAGTCTCGCAGAGAACCTCAAAGCTCTCGCCGCGGACCTTCTCAAGTGCGTATTTGACAACGCCGGGTCCGCTGACACCGACATTTATGATGCGGTCTGCTTCGGTAACGCCGTGGAAAGCACCTGCCATGAAGGGATTGTCATCGGGTGCATTGCAAAATACAACAAGCTTTGCACATCCAAGAGATCCCTGATCTGCGCTCATCTCGGCAGTCTTACGGACCATCTCGCCCATCAGTCTTACGGCATCCATGTTGATACCGCATCTGGTAGAACCGAGATTGACTGAAGAACAGATGAAGTCTGTGGAACTGAGGGCTTCGGGGATAGAACGGATGAGCATCTCATCGGCGGGAGTCATCCCCTTGCTTACAAGTGCGGAATATCCGCCCAGGAAATTGACGCCGGTCTCCTTAGCTGCTTTATCAAGAGTCCCTGCGATCTTGACGAAATCGCTCTCAGACTTTGCGGATGAAGCTCCCACAAGAGCTATGGGAGTTACGGAGATCCTCTTATTTACGATAGGGATACCGAATTCACCGGAGATCTCCTCTCCTGTTTTTACAAGGTCTTTTGCGGATGTAGTGATCTTGTCATATATACGGTCACAGGTCTTTTCAATATCCGAATCGATGCAGTCGAGAAGACTGATGCCCATTGTAATGGTACGGACATCGAGATTCTCCTTCTCGATCATCTCGTTTGTTTCGGATACTTCCATACGATTTATCATATACTGGTCCTCACTTAGATTATGGTAATACGGAATGCCGCAGCTAGGCGGCTGCACAGGTCGTGCATCAGATACGATGCATCATGTCAAAGATCTCTTCTCTCTGACACTTGATGGATACACCGATCTCTTTTCCGAGTTCCTCGAGGCCGGAAGCAAGCTTTTCGAAAGGATCCGAGCTTCCCGAGATATCAACGATCATCATCATGTTGAAATATCCGGAAACGATGGTCTGTGAGATATCGAGAATATTAACGTTCTCATTTGAAAGATAAGTGCAGGTTTTGGCAATGATGCCCACTGTATCTTTTCCGACTACTGTAATGATTACTTTTTCCATATTTTCTCCTTAGAATTCTATACATATCACCGGTTCTTCATTTACCGGTTTAAGATTTCCGAATTCATCTTTTTCTTTTCTGTATAATCCCCTGCGGGCGATGCCTATATCGAAATCGTTCGGCCTGTAGGGGTTATCCGACATTGTGATCTCAGCCCTGACCGCTTCATATGCAAGGTCTTTGTCATTGTTCTCAAGTGAGAGATGTCCGAGAAAGATCTTCTTAACCCGGTCATGAAGAACGGATGAAATGAGCTTTCCCGAGGATTCATTGCAAAGATGCCCGGTGTCGCTTAAGATCCTCCGCTTGAGAGGATAAGGATAAGGTCCCGTCTCCAGCATACGCACGTCGTGATTTGCCTCGATGAGCATCACATCCATTCCCTCAAGGCACTTTACCGTATAATCGGTATATGTCCCAAGATCGGTACAGACCGCTGCGGTCTTATCACCGCACCTGAATCTGTAGCCCACAGGATCTGCAGCATCGTGGGAGATCCTCATGGGATTGACACATATGTCACCGATCATGAATTCTTCATCGGGCCTTATTATATTTATCAAAGAACTGTCTATGTCTCCGACGCATGTGCGGTATCTTCCGCTCTGCATCGCATCGGCCGTGCCCTGAGTAAGATATAAAGGGACTTTGTATTTCCTTGAAAAAACTCCGAGACCGCCGATATGATCCACATGTTCGTGGGTGATCAGTATCCCGTTTATATCCCGTCCCGTCAGGTCTATGCGGTTAAGAACCGCTTCGGTCTGTTTATTGCTTGCACCTATATCAACAAGAAGATGTGTATCATCCGATCCTACGTAGATACTGTTTCCGGAAGAACCGCTGAAAAGAGGACAAAACCTCATTTCCTGTCCTCCCATCTGATCTCAATAACATCTCCGTCTTTAAGATTTTCCATGTATTTTGCATCCTTTCCGTTGAGCAGAGTAATGATGCTCCTGCCCATCGGGTTTGAGAGATCGAAATCCAATTTATCGAATACGTCAACGTAGACGTAGGAATCCTTACCCGTCAGGGTGTACTGTTCCCCGTTAGCGGTGACGGTTATAGATGTGCCCGTGTTCTTTCCGGCACCCGAAGCTGCAGATCCGTTGCCAGGGGTTTCCGTATTCACAAAAGCTCTGTCCGATGAAATATCATCCGTCAAAGTTTCATCATCCGACGAAACTTCATCATCCGACGAAACTTCATCATCCGATGAAAATTCATCATCCGGGTACAGCTCATCAAAAGGAATACTTTCCGCAGATATATCATATTCCACAGAGAAACCTTCATATACCTTTGTGGAGAGTTCTGCTGGAACGTTGTTAACGCGTATGTTTCCGCCTACAGGGGTATCAAGGATCTTCCCTATCTCACTTACGGTGTGGTATTGAACGGTCTTAACCACATCGCCGTCCTTAAGTTCACAGAACAGATCCTGCGTTTTTCCATTTACAAGAGCCTGTCTGGGCAGTTCTATGAGTTTTGAATTCACGGTAATGCGCAGAGGCTTTTTAAGCTCGTTTATGTCGGACAATCTGACATGTGCGTCATTTCCGGGTGAAGAGGGGATGACCTCAACAACATCACTGCTCTTTATCTCAGAATAGAGATCCGCAGGCTCTGAATTGACCGATATCCTGCAGGGTTCGCCCTCGTCTCCGCGGTATATCTTTGTATTGCCGTCGATTGTAACGGTAATGGCCTTTCCTCTCTTGGGGAACAGGTCCGTATTAGGGAAGGAAGCCATGATGGCCGCATCACTTACGGTCAGATGACCGTTATCATAGAGCTTTACTCTTTCCCCGTTAAAGGTAACGATGAGGAAGTTATTGTTCCTCTCGTAATAGCTGAGTGCAATACCTACGGGTGTGACCATAAGGGAATCCTTAATGGCATCATCGTTTTCAAAGATGATATCTTTCATCACCTCTTCGCCTCTTATGGCAACACGTTCATTTATGATGCCGAGCTTCTCGGAAAGCTTATCTGTATAGCCCTTTATCTTACCTCCGCCTCCGACAACGAATACTGCGCTGACGGATCTGTCACCGTTAAGTCTTTTAATCTCATCGGCGACCTTGGTGGTCATATCATCGATATAAGGGACCAGGGCTTCATAAATCTCATCTGTGGTGATCTTCTGGGGAAGTCCCATGATATCAGTAAATTCAATGGTATCATGTCCCTCCTCGATACTCTTTTTTATAGTCTCTGCCATATCGAAATCGACGAGACATTTCTGAACGATCATTTCGGTAAGGGAATCACCTGCGGTGGGGATCATTCCGTATGCAACGATGCTTCCGTCCCTTGTGATGGAGATATCCGAGGTTCCCGCACCGACATCCACGAGAGCCAGATTAAGGAGTCTGAATTTCTCGGGGATCGCAACACTGATCGCCGCAATAGGCTCCAGTGTCAGATTGGCGACACTGAGTCCCGCGAGTTCAACAGCCTTGTACAGGCCGTCAACCACATCATCCGGAAGAAAAGTAGCGATAAGATCCGCTCCTATCTTACGGGCTTTATGTCCCTCGGGATTTCCTATCTGATATCCGTTCAGATAATAGCGTATGGGTGTATAACCGACCAGATAGAATTTCATATCCGTATCATTGACGGACTGGAATTCAGAATAAGCCTGCTCTATACCCGATACGGACAGATTGTAGATATCTTCTTCCGTGATCTCTTTTTCCGGATCGTATTCAAGAGATACGGTAACGGTAACAGTCTTGAGAACTCTTCCTGCGGCTGCTATGCAGACTTCGGTGAGTTTTTCTCCGATCTTTGCTTCGAGTCTTTCTTTTACCATGGATACGGTCTTGCCGACCTTGATGATGTCATGGATCTGTCCGTCAAGCATGGCTCTCGAAGAATGTTCAATAACTTCCTGGGCAACAACATGAAAACCGTCATCGGATCTGTAGCCTACAGTTCCGACGACGCTTCTTGTTCCGATATCAAGTCCGAAAACATAACTTTCCCGGTCTTTTAATCCACCCATGTAAATCCCTCCAAGCGGGCTTTGACCTGAGCACATGCGGATTCGAGATCTCCGCTGTTATCAATGATCACATCGGACTCTTTTCTGAAGTCCGCATCACTGAGCTGGCTTTCCATGATGGTAAGAGCCTTCTGGTGAGAATATCCTCTCGATTCCATGAGACGTGCTACCCTGGTCTCTTCATCAGCGTAGATATACCACATCTCATCGACGATATCGTTATATCCTTTTTCGATAAGGAGTGCGGCTTCGATAAAGAAAAGCTCGGTCTCACGCATCTTGGCTGCGCTTCTGAGTTTTGTGACCAGATACTCCTCAACGGAAGGATGGATGATCATATTTGCCTTATTGAGGGCAACGGGATCTGAATAGATGACAGAAGCGAACTTCTTGTTGTCTATCTCACGGTTCGGATCGTCCCCGAGGATCTGTTCACCGAATGTATCAACAAGTCTGTCATAGACTATGGTTCCGGGCAGTTCAAGTTCCTTGGCGATCTCGTCGGCATAATATATCTCCGCAATATAATGCGATGAGATAAAATTAAGAATACTGGACTTTCCTCCGCCTATTCCTCCGGTAATTCCTATGATCTTCATTAATGTGCCTCATACCAGCTGCTTCCCGTATCAACTGATATCTCCAGTTTTACGGAAAGGTCTGCCGCTTTCTCCATACATTCGGATAAAATATTTTTTATTGCCGGAGCTTCCGACTCCGGACCTTCAATCAAAAGTTCGTCGTGTACCTGTAAAATAAGACGAGACTTTAAATCACTGTTTCTGAGCCTGTTCCAGACAGAGATCATGGCAAGCTTGATGATATCGGCCGCCGTTCCCTGTATGGGGGCATTCATCGCAACTCTTTCACCAAAGGATCTGGTCATGAAGTTGGAATTCTTAAGTTCGGGTATTGGTCTTCTTCTCCCGAAAAACGTCTCGGAATATCCTTTTTCTTTTGCCGACTCCACCAGCCTGTCGAGATAACTCTTAAGCCCGGGGAAGCTCTCAAAATATTTCTTGATATAATCGGCAGCTTCCTTGCGGCTGATGCCGATGTTTTCACCGAGACCGAAAGACGATATGCCATACACTATGCCGAAATTGACAGCCTTTGCATTACGCCTCAGTTCGGGAGTGACTTCATCCAAAGGAACTCCGAAAACCTTGGATGCCGTGATCTTATGTATATCCTCACCGGATCTGTAGCTCTCTATCAGGGATTCATCACCTGAAAGCGATGCAAGAACCCTGAGTTCGATCTGCGAATAGTCCGCGTCTGTAAAAATACAGCCTTCTGCGGGAACAAATACTTTTCTCAGCTTTCTGCCCTGCTCCGTCCTGACGGGAATGTTCTGCAGGTTGGGATCGGATGATGAGATCCTGCCCGTTGCAGTCACCATCTGGTTAAAATGGCTCCTGATCCTTCCGTCAGCGGATATATAATCCTTAAGACCCTCAGCATATGTGGACCTGAGTTTTGTAAGTGCTCTGTACTCAAGGATATCTTTTACAAAAGGCACCTCGGGTGCAAGCTTTTCAAGGACATCTGCGGATGTGGAGTATCCCGTCTTGGTCTTCTTGCCGCCGGGTATCTGCATTTTCTCAAACAGGATCACTCCGAGCTGTTTGGGAGAATTGATGTTAAAATCAGGCTCTCCGGACTCTTCGTGGATCCTTTTCTCAAGGTCTTCTATCTTGACCGAGAGCTCCTCGGAAAAATCAGCAAGTTCATTTTTTCTTACAAGTATACCGATCTTCTCCATATCAAAAAGGACGTATGAAAGGGGAAGCTCGATATTCTTATAAACTGATAACTGCCCTGTCTTCTCAAGCGTATCAAGTATGGGACCCTTCGATGCAAAAGAGATATAGGCTCCGTCACATGTATAGTCTTTAAGCACATCCGGTGCGGAAAAATAGCTCTCCCTGAAAGTCATCTTTCCGAATCGCTCCTTAAAAGACAAAGGAGAAAAACCGAGATATGCACCGGCGATATTTTCAAGGTCATGATCTGCAGAGAGCGGATCAAGAACGTAATTACCGAGAGCAGCATCAAAAATATACGCGGGATCAAGGTATCCGGTGATGCCGTACTGCGGTTTTACATCCGTAAAGCACAGCGTAGTCCCGGACTTTATTTTTTCATTCAAAACAGCGCTTATACGGTCGCTGTCCGCATCAAAACCCGCATAGTAACAAATCGAATCAGGAGTACAGAACGCGGATGCAATAACGCTCTCTTCATCAAAAACAAACTGAAAGCCGATGCTGTCACTGCTTGTGTCAGAAATTTTTTTTATAAATTCATCAAAGCTTTCAGCGGTGACGGTTTCAGGTCTTACGGATGCGGCAGCGGGCGTCCTGACGGCTTCCCTCGCCTTTTCATCAAATCTTGAGTACAAAGATCTGAGTCCCAGTTCTTTGATGATCTCATAGCACTCCGGAGTGTAATAATCCCCGGCATGTGCTTTTTCCTTATCAAGTTCTATATCAGCGTCGATCTTGATGGTCGCAAGGAAAAGACTGAGATCCGCAAGATCTCTGTGTTCGCGTAAAGACTCCCTTACGGAATTACCCTTTATCTCATCAAGATGTTCATAGATACCGTCAATGGAACCATAGGTCTTCATAAGCTCAGATGCGGTCTTGGGACCGATCTTGGGAACACCGGGAATGTTATCCGATGAATCACCCATAAGAGCCTTGAGCTGTATGAAATCCGCAGGCGATACTCCAAACTCTTCCTCGACGCGCTGAGGAGTGTAATCCTCTATCGTGGTCTTGCCGGATTTGGTCTTGGGTATCCTGATAAGAATGTTCTCATCGGCTATCTGAAGAAGGTCTCGGTCTCCCGAAACAAGGCTGACCTTCATGCCCATAGCCTGGGATTTCTTTGCGAGGGTTCCCATGATATCGTCCGCCTCAAGCCCCGGAACCGATATGCATTCCACGTTCATGGAATCAAGTACTCTTCGGAGAAGCGGAACCTGTTGCCTCAGTTCCTCGGGCATTGGTTTCCTGGTCCCTTTATATTCCGCATAGACCTCATGTCTGAAGGTCTTGGCATGTTCATCAAAAGCAACCACGACATAATCGGGCTTTTCTTCATCCAGCAGCTTGAAAAAAATATTGAGGAAACCGTAAACGGCGCCTGTATGTACACCGGATGCATTGGTAAGATCCGGAACGCCGTAAAATGCCCTGTTTATTATGCTGTGACCGTCTATAAGAACAAGCTTTTCGCTCAAAATGCTAACCTCAAAAACTTATAGTCAACGAATTTAGTAATTGCCGTATCGCGGGCTGAAAATGTATCATCTAAGCCATTTGCAGTCCGCGAAAGTGCAATTAATTAATTCGTGCACTATAAATCACGCTTTTTCAGCCCAGATGCCATATCAGAAGAAGCCCTAAAAGAATGCATCCCAGAGTCACGATATATCTCTGCGACTCCTTGAATATCCTGTGTCTTTCGAGCTGCTTCTCATTGCTGACAAGACGCTTCTTAAGCTCCTGCTCAAGATTAAAGTCATCATCGTCGTTGTCAAGGTGCTGGATACCGACAGATACAAGGAACTGAATGCTCAGTTCCTCCCTGCAGTCTTCGCAAGTCTCATAATGGCGCCTGAATTCCTCCATAGTGCCAAAATCCAGCTTTTTATCTATAAAAGCCGGTATGTAACTTTCAAATTCCCTGCAATCCAATGGCAATCCTCTTCCACCTTTGCATACTACGTAACATTTTACATCATTTTGACCTAAAAATCGAGGAATTTTCGTGTGATTTTATGCACTGACGGTCTGTGCACACTGGACCATGGGATCGTTAACAAGTTCCAGTGAGATCTCGGGTACATCCAGCCCCAATGCCCTCATATTTTTCATAGCAGAATCCAGGAAAATCCGGGCATTTGAGGAATTGATCTCTTCTTTGCATACCGTAAGTTCAGCCTGTTTTAGTGTGGCTCCCAGGTCTGAGATCACTTCCTCGAAGCTTCTTGCATTTTTCATGGCTTCGAGGACGCTGTTTAACTGAAAATACCCATACATCATTACATTGTTAAGAACCTCGGTGCCCCAGATGCTCTCGAAAAATCCTGTAAAGGTCTGTCCCTCGGGAACAGGCGAAGGGACCTTGCCCACAACTTCCCGGAGATATCCTTCAAGCTCGCTGAGTCTTGCGTTCTCACCAATGTATCTGTAATAACTGACCGCAAGTTCATTTACATACATTTCTTCGTTTACTTTGGACAGAACCAGGCCGTATTTTTCAACAAGACAATGTCCCATCTCATGGACCAGGTTATACCAGTGAAAATACAGGTCGAACTTGTAGAGGATGTTATCCTCTCCAAAAAGCTGTCTGTAGCCTGTCTGTGACTCTTCTGATCCGGTCTCATATCTGCCGGAAATGATCTTATATTTCATTTGTTATTCTCCCTTCAGTTTTTTTATTCGACATCAAGTATATACACAACAGATTCAAAGGTGACACTCCCGTCATTTTTGACATACGAAGAATCATGATCATATACCATACCCAGTTTTTCCATGACCTTGGCGCTGCCGATGTTTTCTTTTGCACATTCGCCTTCAAACCTGCGTGCCCCATAGACTTTGACGGCATGGTCCATAAATGCTTTCATGCCTTCGGTGGTATAGCCTTTGCCCCAGTCATCGTATCTGTTCACATACGACAGGGTCCAGACATCCCTGTCCACCACATGATTGAGAGCATATGTTCCCACCGCATGTCCGTCTTCTTTGTCGATGACCAGCATCAGTATATTGATCTTCGATTTCGGATCCTTCTTAGGCAGCCAGACAAGGGGCTCTTCCGGAGTCTTGCATGCGGAACTCATCAGATATTTATATACTCTTTCATCCATGTCCCAGGCGGACATGGCAACATAATCTTCAGGCCTTAATCTTCTCATTATGAGTCTTTCGGTCTCAACCACTTCCTCACCGGGGTTATATAACTGTGTTGTATTCATATAATTATCTCCTGTATTTTTTTAATAACGACACTGCTTACCAGCTGTATTCCCACAAAAGATCATGAGAATCGCCGTCTTTATTCCTGTAATATATTCGTTTGATATTGTTCCGTTCGGTCATCGAAACGTAATATACAAGATCACAATTGTTTTCGGCTTCTTCAAAGGAAGTATCTTCTGTGCAGAAATAAACGGTAAAGACGCAGATCTCATCCCTTTCTTTACAGATGTCTGTAAGAATATCCTTCATGTCATCCGTGTCCGGAAAAACACCGTCTTTTCTGTAGATAATGACCTCCGCCGTGTTAAGATCAACATAGTCACGGATATACTCCTCTACAGTCATCCGACAGATCGGAGTGGCATCCTGATCATTGTTCCAATAATTCACAGAACAGTCATCACATTCAAATCTGTCCGCAAAATAGTTTTTGAAGTATTCTTCGGATTCACGGTCATAAACGATCTTATAATAATCCGTAATAAGCTCATCCCCCGTATCCCGAACGGTAATCTCTGAATCAGGATAATTTTCGGATCTGAAAATCGCACAGCCCGGAGACTGCCCTCCTATGGTATTAAAAGCAGGTCTTAAATACTCAAAATGATCGTCCGTAAATGTATTGTTCAATACATCGGCCCAGCTCTCCTGCTCCTCGGCCTCCTCACTGTCGATCATACATCCCGTTAGCATAACTGCAAGACAGCATATGATCATACAGGCAAACGATCTTCTTAATCTTATTCTCCCCTTATCCATATGTTACTCCAATGTCTAAACTCAGATATCAGCAGTCACATCTGTACTATCGTAATAAATTGTCTTAAGAAAGTAAATGGGTGTGCAGGTTCGGGATAGTGCCGTCAGGCACATAGATCATCAGGAAGCTATGCCGGCAGTGGGGTGCACGGCGTCCAGTGGACGCCGGAATTGCACCGACCGAGGGGCGCTCCCCAGCGCCCCGAGATACGAACCCTTGGGTTCGGGATAGTGCCGTCAGGCACTAAAAAAACAGGAGTGGGCATTTATGCCCTCTCCTGTTTTTTCCATGCCTGCCGGCAGTGGGACTCGAACCCACACACAGTCGCCCGCGGCAGATTTTGAGTCTGCTTCGTCTACCAATTCCGACATGCCGACTTTTTGCGCATCCAAAAACACGCAGGAAATAATATATCACACAAAAGCTGATTAAGCAAATTCCATTTCGAGCTCAAGCTCGTTTCCGTCCTGCTTTACGGTACCTATGCTTCCCCAGACTATGGGCATTGCAGGTGATACATGACCGAGATCAACATCAAGCACTGCAGGCACTCCGAGCTTTTCTATATAAGGCATGACAGAACCAAAATGCGTAAGTCCCATCATCTCCTGTCCGTTCCTCGGTCTGCCTATCAGGAAACCTTTTACGACGCCTTTCTTAAACCAGCCGGCCTGTTCAAAATGCCACATCGCCCGCCTTATGGAAAACACATTAAGATCGCAGGCTTCAAGACACCAGATGATCCCGTCCGAGCTGTATTTTTCAAGAAATCCTTTAACATCTTCATAAGGAGTTCCGAGAAGCTCATCAAGACAATCCAGGCAGCCGCCTATAAGTCTTCCTTTGAATTCAAGACTGCCGTCAAATTCACCGGGAGCGTAGAATTTGTTCCCGTCAAAAACAGCCTTTAATGACTTTACAGATAATTCATCAGGAGCAAGAGGGTCTTCCTCCTCCTCTTCACTTACAGGATCTACGTCATAATAGAATTGCTCATGCAGATCATAGGAATGAACCTTATTTTTTCTGCCGCGCATGATCTCTAATGCAGAGGTTATCGAATCATGCAGCTCCCTTACGCCAAATGCATTTGCACAGGGCCCATATATGGAAGCCGTATCGCATAAGGTCAAAAGCGGAAATTCTATATTGGTTATATCCGAATAACCGAGGATCCACTTAGGATCTGATTCCGCAAGTTTTTTCAGATCCACATGCTCTAAGATCTCACACATAAGTTCCCCGCCGCCGCACGCTATGAGCGCATCGTTTGCGGGATCAAGGAACATATCGTTAAGTTCTTCGGCGCATTTTTCAGGAGTGTTGCTGATGCCAACTCCCAGTCCGGCTTTAGAGTTCGGACCGGGGTTGACGCCGAATCCCTGTCTTTTAAAATACTCAAGTGCCGAATCAAACTGCGTGGAATACGGTTCAATATTGCATCCGAAGGAAGGTGCGGGAAAACCGATCGTATCGCCGTTATTTATAAATTCAGGATATCTCATGCAGTAAACCTATTATCTCTGAGCAGGATTACATGTTTTCAGACTTAAGTTTGGAGTAGATGGGATACTCGTCAAAGGTTGCGAAGTAATCCATGGGAGTCTCGGCACGTCTGATCTTCTTGAAAGAGCCGTCTGCGGAAAGAAGGATCTCTGCGCAGTGAAGTCGTCCGTTGTAGTTGTAGCCCATGGAGAAACCGTGTGCTCCCGCATCATGGATAAAGAGAAGGTCTCCCATCTCTATCTCGGGAAGGTTTCTGTCTATTGCGAATTTATCACAGTTTTCGCAGAGAGAACCTGTAACATCATAAACATGATCTGCGGGTGCATCTTCTTTTCCGAGAACGGTTATATGATGATATGCACCGTAAATCGCGGGTCTCATGAGGTTTGCGGCACATGCGTCAACTCCGATGTACTCCTTGTAGATATGCTTCTCATGGATAGCTCTGGTAACGACTGCGCCGTAAGGAGCCATCATGAATCTTCCCATTTCGGTATAGATGGAGATATCTCCCATTCCTGCGGGAACAAGGATCTCCTCATATACTTTGCGTACATTCTCACCGATGACAGCAATGTCATTGGGAGTCTGGTCGGGTTTGTATGCGATACCTACACCGCCGGAGAGATTGATGAACCTGATGTCGGCACCGGTCTCTTTCTTAAGTTCGACGGCAAGTTCAAAGAGCTGTGATGCGAGCTTTCCGTAATACTCGTTGGTAACGGTGTTGCTTGCAAGGAATGCGTGGATACCGAAATGCTTAACTCCCTTGCTCATCATGATCTTGTAGGCTTCAGCGATCTGCTCCCTTGTCATTCCGTACTTTGCATCGCCGGGATTATCCATGATGCCGTTGGAAAGGGTGAAGACTCCGCCGGGATTGAATCTGCAGCTCATGGTCTCGGGAAGTTTTCCGCCGCATGCCTTCTCACAGAAATCAATATGTGTTATGTCATCGAGATTGATGATGGCACCGATCCTGTTTGCATATTCATATTCCTCAAAGGGAGTATCGTTTGACGAAAACATGATATGCTGTCCGTCAAAATCAAGAGCCTTGCTGAGCTGGAGCTCTGTAAGCGAGGAGCAGTCCATTCCGCAGTCATACTCTTTGAGGATATCGAGAATGAAAGGATTGGGATTTGCCTTGACGGCAAAATACTCCCTGAATCCGGGATTCCATGCAAATGCCTTCTTGACCGCCTCGGCATTATCCCTCATGCCCTTTTCATCATATACGTAAAAGGGAGTGGGATATTTTGCTGCGATCTCTTCGGCTTTTTCTTTGGTGATAAACGCTTTTTTCATAATAATGCTCCTTAATCTCTTATCTGCCAGTCTATGGGACTGATACCTTTTGATATCAAATAATCGTTACATCTCGAAAACGGTCTGCTCCCGAAAAATCCTCTGTATGCGGAAAGCGGTGATGGATGTGCCGATTCGATGACAAGGTGTTTCGGATTTGTGATAAAAACTTTCTTGGATCTTGCGGCCGAACCCCAGAGTATGAACACTATGGGTCTGTCCTGTGCCGCAACGGCTTTGATGGCCGCATCGGTAAACTCTTCCCATCCCATTCCCTTATGGGAAAAAGCCTGATGGGCTCTTACGGTAAGAAGGGAATTGAGAAGAAGCACACCCTGCTCAGCCCAGTATGTCAGGTCCCCGCTTTCGGGAATGCTGAGTCCAAGATCCGAATTCAGCTCTTTATAGATGTTTTCAAGCGAAGGGGGCTTGGGGATGCCTTTTTTGACCGAAAAAGAAAGACCATGTGCCTGCCCCGGCTCATGGTAAGGATCCTGACCGAGGATAACAACCTTGACTTCTGACAGAGGTGTCAGATTGAATGCCCTCAGAACATCATCCTTTGCGGGATAGACGGTCTGGGTGTTGTATTCGTTCAGAACAAAAGAATAAAGCTTTTTATAATATTCTTTTCCGAACTCCCCTTTTAAAAAAGGGAGCCAGTCATTATCTATACGGGACATATCAAAGTCTTACGCTGATACCGCGTTCCTTCATGTATTCTTTTACTTCGCGTATGGTCAGTTCCTTGTAATGAAAAAGCGAAGCCGCAAGCACTGCGGAGGCACCCGCTTCGACAGCGGTATAAAAATCCTCAAGCTTGCCTGCACCGCCCGACGCGATGACAGGAATGTCAACTGCGGAGGATATAGCCTTTGTAAGTTCCAGGTCATATCCGGCCTTGGTACCGTCCGCATCCATGGATGTGAGGAGTATCTCTCCCGCTCCGAGCTTTTCGGCTTTTATGGCCCATTCAACGGCATCCATGTTCATATCGACTCTTCCGCCGTTCTTATATACTGTCCATCTGTCTGTGCCTTCGATCCTCTTGGCATCCATTGCGACCACAACGCACTGTGAACCAAACTTCATCGCAGCATCAGAGATAAGATCAGGATTCATGAGTGCCGCTGAATTGATGGCTATCTTATCGGCTCCTTCACGGAGTATCGCCTTGAAATCGTCGGTAGTCTTGATTCCGCCGCCGACAGTGAAAGGAATGAAAAGCGTCGAAGCAACATCCCTTACCCATGAAAGCTGGGTATCACGCGAATCTGCAGATGCGGTGATATCAAGGAAAACTACTTCGTCGGCTCCCTGGTCATCATATGCTGCGGCAGTTTCCGCAGGATCGCCGGCATCTCTTAAATTCAGGAAATTGATCCCTTTAACAACTCTTCCGTCCTTAACATCAAGGCAGGGAATAATTCTCTTGGTAAGCATATCAGACCTCCCCTGCAAACTTAAGGAAATTAGTCAGTACTTTAAGTCCGGCATCAGAGCTCTTCTCGGGATGGAACTGTGTCGCAAAGACATTGCCGGATTCTACGGATGAATCAAAGGTGACACCGTAGGAAGCATTCGATGAAACAATGGATCTGTCGGAAGCTTCGAGATAATAGGAATGAACAAAATAAAAGAAAGTATTATCTTCAATTCCTTCGAACAGTTTTCCTCTGCATGAAAAAATATCATTCCATCCGATCTGGGGAACCTTAAGATCATCCCCGCCGGGGAATCTCTTTATCTTACCCTTAAGGATGCCGAGTCCCGGAACACCGGGTGATTCCTCACTCTCATCAAAAAGAAGCTGGAGTCCTACGCATATTCCGAGGAAAGGTCTGCCTGATGCTGCAAAGTCCTTAATAGCCTTATCAAGACCTCTGCTTATGAGCTTATCCATGCAGTCACCGAAATTCCCGACACCGGGAAGGATGACTGCATCGGCATTTTTTATCTGCTCAGGATCGGATGTCAGTATATGCTCTGCTCCGATCTTTTCTATTGCTTTTTCGACGCTCTTTACATTACCTGCATCGTAATCAACTATAGCTATCATATATATTCCTTATGGATTAACAAATGTTACATCAGATCCCGGATCGTTCTCACCGGGCAGGACATCCTCATTTTCCGAAGGAGGAACAAGGACATCCTCTTCTGCCGGTGCAGGCTGCTGATGTGCCATCCTGCTTCCGTTTACAACATCATAAACCGCTCTTGTATAATCCACATTACTCTTTAACTGAGCGATCTCAAGCGCTTCTTCTTCGGTGAGTCCGTACTCTCTTTTGAGCTCATCAACGAGTTCCCTGTATACGGGATCCACTTCGTCAAGACATGCCCACTTGATGGCGGATTCATAAAGCGCGGGATACTTGTAAACCGTCTGGATGAGAGAATCAAGTGCCTTGACATCCGATTCGTCCCTGAGCAGTTCATATTCCCTCTGCCACAGTCTTATCCTGAGGATACATTCGGATCTCTTGAAGATGATTTCATCGGATTCATTAAGATCCTGTCCGAAAAGATCCTGATAAGTTGTCTGATAATCCCCTACGGAATATGCCTGCCTTGCTTCCTTCTTGACCGTATAATTGCCCATCAGTCTTGAGATGATGAGGACCGCGATCAAAAGCGTAAGGCAGAAAGCAAATATGGAAATGACCTTCTTCTTATTGAGCTTCTTAACGGGACCGGTCTCTTCGGGTTCGGGCTTCGGCTTCTTTTCTTTCTTCTTTTTCTTCCTGCCGCCGCCTTCTCCGCCTTCTCCGTCTTCGCCGGATCCTTCGGCATCGGGACTTTCTCCCTCGCCCTTCTTGCCTTTTTTCTTCTTTTTCTTTTTCTTCTTTTTACCGGCTTCTTCGCCTTCCGCATCAAGCTGCTGCAAAACAGCGGCATTTTCATCGGAAAGCTTTATCTCCGAACCGGCATCCTCTTCTTCCTCATCGGTATCAGTGAGAAGATCAAGAAGCTTCGAAAAAAGTCCCTTCTTTTTCTTCTTCCCGGATTCAGCCTCAAGAAGAGAATCCACTTCATCGGGATCCATGAGGGCGGGCTCTGCGGAAGAATCTGAAGATTTCGCTTCACCTTCCTGATCCATCTCAGCAAATTCACTGCCAAATGAACCGCCCATTATCTCAGCAAGAAGGGAATCCGCTTCATCGATAGCATTGTTTGAAGCATCATCCTGCTCATTTTCAGGTGCATCACTTGTCTTAGGTGCGCTCTCAGGTGCAGATTCCTCTCCACCTCCAAGCAGATATTCCGCGGTAGCTTCGGGATCATCAGAGGGCGCTTTGCCGGAATTTTTCTTTTTCCTGTTTTCCTTGGCAAGAGCCTTCTGTCTTGCTTTTTCTTCCCTGGCCTTCTTCTTTGCTTCTTTCTTCTCTTCCCTGGAAAGCTTCCTGGCGTCTTTATCTGATGCATCGGATGTTTCATCCGCATCATCCTCATCCAAAGAAGGCACCTTAAATTCATCGCCTCCGGAAAGAAGTGCCTCTATTCCGGGATCTACGGCTTCGTTATTATCATTTTTGGAAAGCATGGAACCTATATCGGAAACAGATCCGCTGTCTGCAGCGATGAGCTCATCAAGAGACATTTCCGACCTGTCAGGATCGTCCGCAAGTCCTTCTTCACGGGCTTTTCCGAGCATCGCTTCGATATCGTTCTCATCAGGAAGCCCTTCGGATTCGTTCTCTTCTTTAAGAAGCTCGGCAAGTTCTGCATCAAGGTCGAACTCTGTATTTTCACTTTCCTCTTTCTGAGCAGGCTCGGAAGGATTTCCCAGGATTTTGGAAAGAACCTCTGATTCGGACTCGGTAAAAGGTGTCTCATCAACGGGTTCCGGCTCAGGCTCGGGTTCAGGCTCAGGTACAGGCTCGCTTTCGGACCTGTCAACAAATACTCTGTCAGGTTCAGAGTCCTTTCCCGCATCAGCATATCCGGAATCATTCAAAAGAGATGCTATCTCAGCATCAATATCGATCTCTTCCTTCGGAGCATCTGCCGTATCTATTTTGCTCATAAGATCGTTCATAAGATCGGACAGATCCTCTTCACCCGTGGGCGTTTCGTCCGGAATCTCAAGAGATGGAGCTGAATCTATATGAAAATCTGTATTTTCTTTTCTGTCTGGAGAAGTCTGATCTTCAGGCACTCCCATGGATCTTAACAAACTGTCAAGATAATCTTCAGAGGATCCCATTTTTGCGCTCCGTTAGTGAATAATCGTCTGATATCTGTGAATAAAAACAACCTATATTTTATCATAAAGAGCCCGTGATGTATAGAAAAACGGGCATTTTGAACCTTTGCTTTACCTAAAAAACCTCTTTACCCGTCATGCAGGTAAAGAGGTCTTTAGTTTATCAGGTCTTTATCTTAAGCATCAAGATCATACTTATCTATCAGTTCATCTATCGTCTTGACGAGATTGCCAATCTCGGGTTTTGAAAGCTGGGCATCGGCACCGAGCTGTTCTCCTTTTCTCTTCATGTCATCATTGACAAGGGATGAGAAAATAACAACAGGGATACCCTTTGTCTTATCATCCTCTTTGACAAGCTTCGTCAGTCTGTGTCCGTCCATCTCGGGCATCTCGATATCCGTGATGAGAAGCCTCACATGATCTTTAAGAGTTCCGTCATCCCTGCACTTGCAGATGATATCATATGCCTTCTGTCCGTTCTCTGTATGGGTGATCTTCGTATATCCTGCAGCTGTAAGAGAATCGACGATCAGCTTATTGAGAAGCACGGAATCTTCGGCGATAAGGATCGGAACATCGCTCCTGTCTCTTTCTCCGAGCTTTTCGATCTCACTGATCTTAAGTCCGGTCTCGGGATTGATGTCGGTTATGATCTTCTCGAAATCAAGGATGATGATGAGTTTTCCTTCATTCTTGATAAAACCGGTCGATATGGATGCCTCGGCTGATGAGATCGTAGTATCGGGCTTGATGATATTTCTCCAGGAAACTCGGTGGATGCCCTTAACCGTCTCAACGTGGAAAGCGATATTGAGATTATTGAAGTTGGTAACTATGAAAAGACCACCGGGCTCCGACTGTCCTCTTCCGAGGCAGTTCTTAAGGTCGATAGCCGTGATCATGGTCTCACGGGGCATAAATATACCCTCTATGCTGGGGTGAGAATTGGGAACGGGTGTGACCGGCTGATAATTGATGATCTCTTTTATCTTGGCAACATTGATCCCGTATGAATAATCTCCCAATGTAAATTCAAGTACTTCGAGTTCATTCGTTCCACTGTCAAGCAAAATCTTAGTATCCATACACAGACGCCCTTTCAGATTAGTAAATTCGAACTACCGTAAATATTTTATCATAACGGACACATAAATTAAACCGAAAAAACAAGCCGTGACCTTTACGATCACGGCTTGCTGTGTAGCTGTTAAGTGCTTATGCTGCTACGAGCTGGATTGCATATCCGTTGAAGTTGAGAAGGAATGTAGCATATGCAGGATATGTATCGATATCGTCAAGGATCTGTACATTTCCCACTCCGTCTACGGTAACGAGCTTATAGCTGGTGTATCCTGCGGGAACGGGCATGGTAACGATCCCGTTCTTGGGAGAAACAGATGCGGATCCGTTGGTATAGATCGAATAGGTTCTTACCGCGGTATATCCGAAGGGTCTGAAAGCATTGAATATAGCGGTGCACTGAGCGCCCTGAGTGGTCTCAACAAAACCGCAGTTGGTAAGAGGAGCATACAGCTGTCCGACACTTGCACCGGAACCGGTATTTCCTGCGGGAGTATTGTTGATAGCTGTAGCGGGTGCGGGAGCTGCGCCTTCGGTATAGATAAGGACTACTGCATATCCGTTGAAGTTAACGGCTGCGCTGATGGTTGCGGGATTGACATCAAGGTCATCGCATACGGTGACAACACCGCCGTCGCCGAGGGTCATGAGCTTGAAGGTTCTATTGGTTCCGCGTACGCCTTCGGGAATGTTGTAGCAAACGATCCCGTTCTTGTTGGAATAATCGCGCTTGTAATCAAATGCGATGGCTCCCTCGCATGCGGTCATGTAACCTGCGGGAGTAAATGCCTTAACGGTTGCTCTTGCAAGATCTCCGAGAGGATTGAGATATCCGTCGAGAGTCTTGTTTGCTGCGCCGTTGTGAAGAACTCCGCTGGCACTTGCAACGATGGAGAAATCGTCATTGACGCTCTTATCGTTAAGAACGGTAAAGCTTACGGTGTAGGAATATCCGAGTGTGGGGCAGCTTGCAACGATGGTAACGAGAGTCTTTGCATTTACCCTGAACTTGGAAGTGTTGACATAGATGGGATCGGTTATAGCAGTTCTGGTCTCGGTGTAATCAAGAACGCTGATACCGGTATCACAGTCAGATGCCTTCTCATAGATGTTCCAGGTATATCCGTTAACTCCTGTTCCGAGTGTTCCCTTGTTGTTCATGAGAACGAAGGTAAGTCCGTTTACATCATACCAGGCAGAAGTAAAACTTACCTGAGGAGCAGCTGCAGCAGCATTTGCATTGATGGGCATATAAAGAACTGCGATCAATGCTGCAGCGATGAGAGCCACACCAAGTTTAATCATATTTTTCATTAAAAATCCCCTCCTTTTAGGATTAAACAATTTCATAAATTATATTAACAATTATACTCAAAAAGTCAATGAAATATAGCAATTATCACCGTTTAAGGTTTTCTTAAGACAATTGAAAACAGTATCCGGGCATAAAAAAACAGAACCTTTTTAGGGGTTCTGTCATCCTGTTCCTTCAAAACCGAATCCGAAACAACTACTGCACATCCTCTGGCAACCTT
>CAMNEB010000016.1 GCA_946536155.1 uncultured Lachnospiraceae bacterium
AGCATCTTGACGGTCTCTTCCTGGATATTCTGGATGAGCTCGTCAAACATTGCATAGCCCTGGTTTCTGTACTCGATGATGGGATCCTTCTGTCCGTAGGATGCAAGGCCTGCGCCCTGCTCCATTATTGCCATATCATCGATATGTGACATCCACTTGCGGTCTATGGTACGAAGGAGTATTACTCTCTCTACTTCTCTGATCTGTTCGGGCTCGGGGAATTCAGCTTCCTTGGTCTCATACAGCTTGACAGCCTCTTCCTTGAGAGTTTGCTTGATGCTGTTCTTCTTGAGCTTGCTCATCCTCTCGCTTGTAACGGGTTCAAGAGGGATGATGGGAAGGAGCAGTTCATTGAGCTCAGTGAAATCCCAGTTGTCCGAAGAAACATCATCGTTGATGCACGCGTCGACACAGCGCTCAACGATATCGGTGATCATCTTGTAGACATAATCACGCATGCTCTCGCCGTCGAGAACCTTGCGTCTCTCTTCATATATGATCTCCCTCTGCTCGCTCATGACGCGGTCATACTCAAGGAGATTCTTACGTATTCCGAAGTTGTTGGACTCTATCCTCTTCTGCGCGGATTCGATGGCGCCGGTCAGTGCCTTGTGCTCAATCTCCTGGCCTTCGGGGATACCGAGGGCATTGAACATGGAGATGAGACGCTCTGAACCGAAGAGCCTCATCAGATCGTCCTCGAGTGAGATATAGAACTTGGATTCACCGGGATCGCCCTGACGTCCGGAACGTCCGCGGAGCTGGTTGTCTATACGTCTCGACTCATGACGTTCGGTTCCTATTATCTTGAGTCCGCCTGCAGCAAGCGCTTCTTCATCGAGCTTGATATCGGTACCACGTCCTGCCATGTTGGTGGCGATGGTGACATGTCCGTGGATACCTGCCTGGGCTACGATCTCAGCCTCGCGCTCATGGAATTTCGCATTCAGGACCTCATGCTTGATGCCGGCCTTGTTGAACATGCGGCTGAGTTCCTCACTGGCATCGATATTGATGGTACCTATGAGGACGGGCTGTCCCTTGGCGTGTGCCTCCTCGGTAGCCTTTAAGATCGCATTCAGCTTTTCCCGCTTGGTCTTGTAAACGGCATCCTGAAGGTCCTTTCTGATGACGGGCTTATTGGTGGGAATGGTTATGACATCCATTCCGTAGATCTCTCTGAACTCGGCCTCTTCGGTAAGAGCTGTACCGGTCATTCCGGATTTCTTCTCAAAGAGATTGAAGAAGTTCTGGAAGGTGATGGTCGCAAGAGTCCTGGACTCGCGCTTGACCTTTACATGCTCCTTGGCTTCTATCGCCTGATGGAGACCGTCGGAGAAACGTCTGCCGGGCATGATACGTCCGGTAAACTCATCGACGATGAGGATCTCATCATCCTTAACGACATAATCCTGATCCCTGAACATGAGGTTGTGAGCCCTGAGTGCAAGGATGATATTGTGGTTGATCTCGGTATTTTCGGGATCGGAAAGGTTCTCTATATGGAAGAACTGCTCGACTCTTGCGGTTCCTGCTGCGGTGAGGTTTACTATCTTGTCCTTCTCGTTGACAACGAAATCGCCGGTCTCTTCCTGGGTGATGCCCATGATGGCATCCATCTTGCTCATTTCCTTTACATCGTCTCCGCGCTTGAGCTGTCTTGCGAGGAGATCGCACATCTCGTAAAGAGCGGTTGATTTTCCGCTCTGACCGGATATGATAAGAGGTGTTCTTGCTTCGTCGATGAGAACCGAGTCAACCTCGTCGATGATACAGAAGTTAAGGTCTCTCAAAACGAGCTGCTTCTTGTATATGGCCATGTTATCCCTGAGATAATCGAAGCCCAGCTCGTTGTTGGTGACATAAGTGATATCACAGTTATACGCCTGCTGCCTCTCCTCGGAATTCATGGAGTTGAGGACAACGCCTACCGTAAGGCCGAGGAATCTGTGGACTTCGCCCATCCACTCTGCGTCACGGTTTGCGAGATAATCGTTTACCGTAACGATATGCACGCCTTTGCCGGTCAGTGCGTTCAGATATGCGGGACAGGTAGAGACGAGGGTCTTACCTTCACCGGTCCTCATCTCGGCGATCCTGCCCTGATGAAGGACGATACCGCCTATGAGCTGTACTCTGAAGTGCTCCATTCCAATGGCTCTCTTTGCCGCCTCTCTGACGACCGCAAAAGCCTCGGGAAGGATATCGTCAAGGGTTTCTCCCTTTTCAAGACGTTCTTTGAAGTACGGAGTCTTTGCCCTGAGCTGTTCATCCGAAAGGGCCTGCATCTCGGGTCTGAGACTCTCGATCTTGTCTACGATGGGTGTGATCTTTTTAAGTTCACGTTCGGAGTGGGTACCGAATATTTTTTCAGTCAGTTTCATAATTATCTATTTACCTCACAACAGCCTATTTTAACAGATAAATGCCTATGTTTCAATGTAAAGTCTTCCCTTGACTTTCAGCCCGACTGTTATCTATAATTCCGAATGTAAACGCTTTCACTGTCGGAGGAAAAATGAAGGAACATACCGTTACAATCTATGATATTTCCGAAAAGGCGGGAGTATCCATTGCCACCGTTTCCAGAGTCCTCAACAATTCCAGCAATGTCAGTGATGTGACCAAAGCCAAGGTCTTAAACGCGATCAAGGCTACGGGATACACTCCCAACGCTTTTGCAAGAGGTCTGGGACTGAACACCATGAAGACCATCGGCATACTCTGTGCCGACAGTTCTGACCTGTATCTGGCAAAGGCCATATATTTCTTTGAAGAGCAGCTCCGCGAGAACGGATACGATTCCCTGCTCTGCTGCACCGGATATGCCTTAAAGGACAAGAAGGCTGCGGTAAATCTTCTCATCAGCAAAAAAGTCGACGGCATGATACTCGCCGGATCCCATTTTGTCTATCCCGATGCGGGAGACAACAACTATATATTCGAAGCATCGGAAAAGGTTCCCGTGATGCTCTTAAATGCCGAACTTGAAGGCAGCAATATCTACTGCGCATGCACGGACGATCACAAGAGCATATACAAAGCCACCTCCGAAATGATCGCATCGGGCATAAAGGATATCGTCTATTTCAACAATGCCCGTTCCTATTCCGGAAGTCTCAAAGAGCGCGGTTTTAAAGACGCCATGAAGGATGCGGGACTCGAAGTGACCGAAAGGCAGCTCCAGTTCTATGACGGATCGGGTGAGGATATCCACGAGATGGCATCCAGGCTCGAAAAGGCCGCTGCCGCAGGACTCAGCTTCAGAGGAGTCATAGCTGCGGACGACGCTCTTGCGCTCAGTGCGGTCAAATACGCCAAGAAAAAAGGCTACAGGATCCCCGAGGATTTTGAAGTCATCGGATATAACGATTCCATGCTGGCGGTATGCTCAGACCCTGAGATAACCTCCATAGACAATAAACTCGAAGAGCTCTGCCAGAAGCTCACCACCACCTTAATGGGCGTGCTCTCAGGTGAAGAGATGCCCAAAAAGACCATTCTGAGCGGAGAACTCGTAAGAAGACAGACCACGAGGAACTGACAGGCCGACCTTTACTTACGGGCGGCAGATCCGATAATCCCGGGAGCAACGATCTCCCGATAAACAGGAGGCACATAATGAAACAATTCATGGACGAAGAGTTCTTACTGGACTCGGAAGTAGCATCAAAGCTGTATCACGGATACGCTGAAAAGACCCCCATCCTCGACTATCATTGCCACATCTCACCGAAGGAGATCGCAGAAGACAGAAGATTTGACAACATAGCCCAGGTATGGCTCGGCGGCGATCATTACAAATGGCGTTTCATGAGAAGCTGCGGGATTGAGGAAAAATACATCACCGGCGATGCTTCCGATCATGACAAATTCGTCAAATGGGCAACCGTACTCGGCAAGGCAGTGGGCAATCCCCTCTATCACTGGAGCCATCTCGAGCTTCAGAGATATTTCGGATATCACGGACATCTCTGTGCCGAGACCGCTGAGGAAGTATGGGAGCTCTGCAACAAAAAACTCGCAGATCCTTCCATGAGCGCACGCAACATCATTAAAATGAGCGGCGTGACCCTCATCTGCACCACCGACGATCCCATCGACGATCTTCACTGGCATGCGCAGATCAGAGACGATGAATCCTTTGATGTAAAAGTCCTTCCCGCATGGCGTCCCGACAAGGCGATGAACATCGAGAAGCCCGACTTCAAGGATTACCTCAGAAAGCTCGCCGCAGCTGCCGGAACCGAAGAGATCAATACTTTCGAAAAACTGAAGAAGGCCTTAAAGGTCAGGATGGCATTCTTTGCTGAGCAGGGATGCAGGGTTTCCGATCACGGCCTTGAGTATGTCATGTACAGCCCCGCTTCCGATGACAAGGTTGAGGAGATCTTCCTCAAGAGGATGAACAACATCCCTCTCACCAAAGAAGAGATCTCTGTCTTCAAGACCGCATTCATGAGATTTGTCGGAAAAGAATATGCGGATCTCGACTGGACCATGCAGCTCCACTACGGATGCAAGAGAGACAACAACACCAGGATGTATGACAAGATCGGACCCGATACCGGATACGACTGCATCGACAATCACACTCCTTCGGACCAGTGCGCAGACTTCCTCAACTCTCTTGAGATGGAAGAAAAGCTCCCCAGGACCATCCTCTACTCACTGAATCCCGCAGATAACGAGTACATCGGCACCCTCCTCGGATGCTTCCAGGATTCCACCGCTATCGCCAAGATACAGCAGGGAAGCGCATGGTGGTTCAACGATCACATCAAGGGAATGACCGACCAGATCACATCCCTCGCAAGCCTCGGAAATCTCTCCGGATTTGTGGGAATGCTCACGGATTCCAGATCCTTCCTCAGCTACACACGCCATGAGTATTTCAGACGTATCCTCTGCAACATCCTCGGAAACTGGGTGGAGAAGGGAGAATTCCCCGAAGATTACAACATCCTCGGTGAGATCGTAAGCGATATCTCCTACTACAATGCAGTAAGATACTTCAAGTTCCCTCTCGAGGGCAGATGATCTCTCTACCGAAGCTTCCGGCAGAAAGGCACCCGGCAAAAAGATATTCTGACACCGGAAAAAAGATATTCCCGGAAAGCTATTCAGACTTACGAAAAAAATACGGTAAAAAAATGAGGCAGCCGGCCAGCGGCTGCCTCATATATTTTCAATTACTGTTTCCGGCTCAGGTCCATGCCCTTCAGATGGGGTTGGGTGCCGCTTTTCCCTTGGCGATCATGGATTCGTTGATCTTCTTCATGATCTCAAGCTTGACGTAATCGGAAATCTCTTTTGACTTCATGTCCTTGTAATCTTCGTAGTAAAGCGGCTTGAGGTAATGCACCTGGGTCGTGATCCTGCGGAGGATGTTGATGCCGAATGCTCTGTAGGAATCAACCAGCGCCACGGGAACAATGGGACTCTTGGCCATCATCGCCGCCTTGAAAGCACCCGGAAGAAATTCCTGAACAACATTGCGGTTATGATAATATCCGCCTTCGGGGAAGATAATATAGATCCTTCCGTTCTTCACTTCCTCCGATACGGTCTTGATGCTCTTTACCTGAGAGCGCATATCCGATTTATTCAGACGGCATCCGTCGAGGATATCAACCAGTTCATCCGCCAGCGGCATCTTGGACCTGATCTCATCCATGACAACGGTGCAGGGTCTTTCGTGGGAATACATGATTCCGAGAGTATCGAACTTCCCCTGATGATTGGGGAACATCACATATCCGCCCTCTTTGGGAAGATTCTCCATTCCGTATGCCTTGGTCCTGATCCTTCCGTTCTTCATGCACTGGATGACCATCCTCTTTATGAATGCATATCTCTCTTCAAGAGGGTATGCGGCTTTGTTCCGCAAAATATATCTCGACTTGATCATGAAGTAGATGATCCACGGGATCGAGACGATAATGGTAAGGTAAAATCTAAGCATTTTCCCGTCCTCACAGCCCCCGAAACACACGGGCCGTTCTTTTAAGAAAACATCAATACAGTCGACATTTAACGGCTGAAGTTATAAAATATAGCCTGCGGTAGTTTGAGCGTTCAGCGCACCGCATATCACATTGATTTTATCATAAACGCAAAAAAGTTAACATACTTGTTAACATACTTTTTACCGGGAACAGGACATGATAAGAGCGGTCATATTCGATCTGGACGGTACTATACTCGATACCGAAAAATACTATAAAATATGCTGGCCCGAGGCATGTGCGCATTTCGGTTTTAACATGACGGAAGAAATGTATCTTAAGCTCCGCAGCTTCGGAAGGCCCTTTGTCTACGATCAGTTTCGTGAATGGTTCGGCGACTCCTTCGATTACGATCGGGTAAGAGCCTACAGGAAAAAGATATATGAAGATATCGTCGCAGAGCGCGGGATACAGTTAAAGTCCGGAGCCATAGAGGCTCTCACCTCCCTCCGTGAAAACGGGATCCTTACAGCCGTCGCTACGGCAACGGACTTAGAGCGCACGGGCAGATATCTGGCAAGTGTGGGACTTGAGGGATATTTTGACAGGATATGTTCCGCCGCGGACTGCAGATACGGAAAGCCCGCGCCCGACGTTTATCTTGAAGCCGTATCCCAGCTTAAGCTCTCACCTGCGGAATGCGTCGCTGTAGAGGATGCGCCAAACGGGATAAGATCGGCGCACGATGCGGGACTGAAAGTGATCTTTGCTCCGGACATGACCGAATCGGAACCCGAATACGAACCCCTGTGCCATGCAAAGATAAAGACACTGGCAGATCTTCCCGGGATCATCTTCGAGCTGAATAAGAATGAAAATGACTAAAGATAAAACCCTCCTGCAGTGGGCAGGTTATGACAGATTCAAACAGGATAAAAAAGCATTTGCACTCAATACGGTAATGGTGGTGGCCGCCGTCATATGCATGGGTATCACCCTCGGTTTTCTCCTTGAGACCGATCTCGGCACAGACCCCTACACCTTCATGAACGTGAGCATTTCGGAACGCATCGGATGGACGCTGGGCAACTGGCAGTTTTTACTGAATGCCGTTGTCTTCATACTGGTGATACTGATCACCGGACTTAATGTGATAGGCCCCGGCTCTGTTGCGAACATGATACTTGTGGGCTATACGGTCGACATCACCAGATTCATCATTCACAGGACATTCGCAGACGGATTCTTCATGGGCCCCGTCGCAAGGCCCGTCACCTTTATACTCGGGCTTGCCGGTTTCCTCGTAAGCGCCGCAACGTACATGAACTCCCGTCTCGGACAGTCTCCCTACGACGGTCTTGCAACGATCATCGGAAGCAGGATAAAGCGTGTACCCTTCTTCATAACAAGGATCGCTTACGATTTTCTTGCCGTTCTCCTGGGCTTTCTGTTCGGGGGACGCATCAGGATCGGCACAGTCCTGATGGCGGTATTTTTAGGACCAGCCATTTCGCTTGTCGGCTCATTCATGGATAAATACATCTTTAGATCCGGAGAGAAAAAATGAAATTTTGGGAAATGAGATACGGGGATGAACCCGCAGACAGCAGACTCTTCATACTGAGATTCATGAGCAGGATCCATATCGTCATACTCTCGGCGCTCCTGTGCGCCGCTGCGGTCTGCGCCTGCCATCTCTTCATCAGATTATCTTCAGAAAAAATGTATATGACCGAGAGTGATCTTTATCTCGAATACATACCCGCAGCCGATTCCAACGAGCTCATCTACTTCAACAAATATACCTGGGAGCAGATGTCTCATGACTCTGCGGTCATAGATGAGATCATCGCAGCAGACCCTTCGCTCGATCCCGAAACCGTAAAGGCATCTTTTCTTGCAACACTTAATTCCGATGTAAAGGTCCTGACTCTGCAGGTCAAAAATCCGGATCCCGACATAGCCGTCAGGATCATGAACGCAGCGATACCCGGAATATCCGCCTTTGCCGAGAGCCTTCCGGAGATCGTCTCCGTCAGAGTCATCGGTGCCGGAACGGATGCGGCACCCATTCCTCCCGATATAAGACTCCTCAGATCCATAGTGCTGGGCGCCCTCATCGGTATCCTCTTTTCCGTACTGATCGTATCTTACTCCATCATATCCGATGACAGGATATATCTTCCCGAGACCATCGAGAAAAGATATCTCATACCCGCAGCCGGAACCCTGAGCTATGCCAACATCGGAGAAGTACTCCCGGATCTTGCCGGGGATGACGGTTTCATCCTTGCCTCCGCACTTTCCGCATCAAAGATAAAAGCAGTCGCAGATGAACTTAAGAAAAAAGGCGCAAAGCCCGAGGACAGATTCCTGATCCTTGAAGATACCGAAAAAGAAGGTCTTCCCGAAGAGATAAAAAAAGCAGACAAACCCATAGTATATGTCTTCAGTTCCGATAAGAGCACAAGATCCGATGAAAGAGCTCTGTCTCTTCTGAGCAGATATGATAAAGAGCCCATGTGCGCTGTTCTCACAGATTCACATGACACACTTGTCAGAAATTATTACCTCGGAAAACACTCCAGATTTGCAAAGATGGCTTCAGGCAGATAACTTCTGCACGGCACGGACGATATGATAACCTACGGATTATTTCTGTATATCGCACTGACAGTGATAGTTGTATTCATCTCCCTGGGAGTGGATACGAAAACCGCCGGCAATATACAGCGGACAACTCCATATTTATCAAAGCTGACCGCAAGAAACAGGCTCCTTGCTTTTTATGTTTTCCTGCTCCTTGCTTCGGTATCCTTCTGCAGGATCGCAGTCGGAAACGATTACTGGGTATACAGGGACAATTTCAATCTCATTGCCCAGAACAGATATGTCAGCTACGAACCGGGCTTCAGGTATATAGTGAAGATCCTCCAGTGGTTTCTGGAGTATGACGAATATCTTCCTATATTTGCCTTCTTTTCAATAGTCACGGTCTTTTTTATGGTAAAGGCGATATACGACCAGAGTTCATCCTTCGCCTTTTCACTTTTTCTCTTCATGACAGCCGGGTATTACTTCGGAAGCCTCAACAACGTGAGATACTATCTCGCTCTTGCCATGGCCATGTACTCGGTTAAGTATGTCCTCAAAAAAGACTATGCAAGATTCATCCTCATCATCGCCGTCGCGGCCCTTTTCCATAAATCTGTCCTGATAGTGATCCCGTTGTATCTGCTGGCATGCATTAACTGGAGCAGGGCCGGGCACATCATCATATTTGCTTTCTGTGCCACTCTTCTGCTGTTCCCGGATCTCTACAGAAGGATCATCTTCCTCTTCTATCCTTTTTACGAAGGATCGATGTTTGATACGGGGCAGACCAGCATCACCAACATAGCAAGAGCCGCCGCCATATTTATTTTTGCACTCATATACCGCAAAAAGATCGCGGAAGACCGGAAGCTTAAATTCGGATTCTACTGCAATCTCTGGGCACTGCTCTTATACGTGTTCTGCTCATTCATGCCCGAGATATCAAGGATCGGATTTTATCTGAATGTCACAAATATATTTTTCATCCCGGCACTCCTTGGCAAAATAGAAAACGAAAAAGAACGCAGGATATGGACAGGTCTCATATGTGCGGCCTTTACCGGATTTTTCCTGCTGTTCCTGCGCAGTGCATATAACACGGATATACGCATACTTCCGTACTACAACTGGATATTCCAGTAAGACCTGGAGGAGATACGATCATGAGAAAAAAATACTCCGTAACCATATCCGCCATCGCTCTGATGACCGCAGCACTCATGCTCTCCGGATGCGGAGAATCGCATGTCACTGATGCGGAAGGACCGGAAAGCGTCGAAGAAACGGCAGATACGGATCCCGCAGGAGATAAAGATCCGGAAGACGAAAGCGGTGATAATGAGGATGAAACAGCTCCCGTCACACCGGATATCACGCCATCCCCGGAAACCTTTGCCCTGTACAGCTATGTGCCCGACTCACCCATCTACATCCTTGATGAAAACGGAAATATCCTGAACTCTTTTTACAGAAAAGACCTGCAGGCAAGCGTTCCCGCAGGGGATTCCGGTGCATACAGATTCTATGACAACGATCCCGATTCCGGGCATGCAACCTTAGAAGCCGAGGGGGACGGTTTTATGTTCTTCTCCGACTATCGAAAGATCTCCGATGATCCGGTTCCCGAATATACAAGGGTAGTGTATGCGGTGCGTGAGAGCGACCTGAAGATATATGATGTATGGGAAGAGGCTGCAGCATCCTACATAAGAACAGACTATTATGATTCCGCTTTTTATGTGGACAGACTGGATTATGACGGTTACATCTTTTCCGAAACGAGGATCGTTTATGACGAAAAGAGTGATTCTTTTACAGAAGAGTCCGATCCGGAGATGGATGCACTGCTTGATGGAATCTCAGGACAGAACATGAGCATCGTCACTCCCGGAGAGCTCAGCTACAGGAGGACTCTCGATGAATGCGGATATCTCCTGTGCAACATCGGCGGGGACAAACGACTTCTGAATGCTAAGGGCAGGATGGTCGACTGCGCTGCGGCAAAAGACCATTATATACAGTTTTATGACGCCGGACACATCTATTACATAAACGACGAGTCCGATCCCGATTCGTCTTCCCTCGTGGTATACGACATAAAAACAGATGACGCCTCCGTCATTTACACAAGCGAGGGATACATTTCGTTACACGGGACTATGGACGGCAAAGTCTGTTTCTCGGAACATGGTGCCGGTGATGAGGATTACGGCATAGCACATGTCTGTGTGTACGAATATGATCCGGCATCCGGATCTGTCAGACAGCTGTATGATGTCACCTCAGTTCCCGGTTCAAATATCAATCCCGGAGTCGAACAATTAACGATACATGACGGACAGATCTATTATGTGGATTTTAAAGACGGCGGATTAAAGTGGTTCTGCTCGGATACTGACGGTCCGGATCCCACCCCCGAAGACATCGACTGCCTTTATCTGACTCTGGATGCATTCGAATACGGAACCGTCTCATACCTGTCGGAAACCTATACGTGCCCGGACTGCGGTAAAGAGCTCTCATTTGCTTATTCGGAATATTTTATACTTGACGATGAAGTATCCCCGCACAGCGCGGAGATAAACGAAGCCTTAAAAGAATATGCCGAAAGCTTCGTGAGCAGACCGGCAGCAACATCTTACAATGACTCTCCATGCACCGATCATCTGGAGCATCCCGACTGGTATCAGATCACAAACGATATGGATGTCTTTGATATCGAGATCATAAGTGACCGGTATATCGCGATCAATATGTCCGGGTACTGGTACGGTGGAGGCGCCCACGGAATGCCCTTAAGAGACCAGCTGCTCTTTGATCTCGAAACCGGAAAACAGATGACCGTCGAAGATTTCTATACGGGATCCGAGGAGGACTTCAGGCGGCTTGTTGCGGAGAAGACAAAAGAGGACTATCTGAGCTACAAAAACGGAGGACCTTATTTTGCGGAAGATGCCGATGAGGCCTATGAAGACGCCTATAACTACTGCACCCTCACCGGAGGCACCACAGAGTTTACTTCAGAGGGAATGATCTATTATTTCACGCCTTATGCACTGGGACCCTATGCGGCGGGATTCATAGACATACTGATACCTTATGAAGATCTTCTCGGAAGAGATTCACTGTAAGATATCAAAAAGAAAACCCAAAAAATAAAAACGCTGACAAAGAAAGACCCGCAGGTTTCTTAAGAAGCCGCGGGTCTTTTTTTCCGAATCTTTTCTCTATTGATCATTTTTTCTACGGATCTTTTCTCTATGGATCTTTTCTCTGCGGATCGTAACAGATCTATGATCAAAGATTTCTGACACAGTTGCGTCCGTCGGACTTAGCCTGATAGAGAGCTTTGTCCATGCGGTCGAAGGCTTTGTTGAAATCATCCTCCGTTCCGACCTGGGTGACGCCTATACTGCAGGTGACTTTGCCCGCCACCTTGAATTCTTCTCCCGAAACCATCTTGCTTACCTCATCGGCATAGCCAAGTGCCTTATCCGCATCGGCGTCATAGCAGACGGCTACGAACTCCTCACCGCCCCACCTGCCGATAACTGCATTCTTCCTGTCAAAATACTTGCCAAGCATAAATGCGAAATGCTTAAGTGTCATATCACCCACAGCATGTCCGTAGGTATCGTTGACATTCTTGAAGAAATCAATATCAAACATCATGATAGATACATTTCTTCCGGTCCTTGACACTATCTCAATGGCATTATAAAGCTCGGTCTCGATTCTTCCGTGATTATAGATATCGGTAAGAGCGTCCTTGGAAGCCAGCTCCTCATACTTCTTAAGAGTGGACATGAGCTGGACGGAATTCTCGTGAATATCCTGGACCATGAACACGTATCTGAAGTCCTCTTCCGAGTTGTTGGTCTCGGCACGTGAGAAGGTGAGCTTGACCCAGATGTATTTGCCCTCCAGATTCTGCATCAGGCAGTCAAAGGAAGAGGTCCTTCCGGGCATGATATGCTTCTTAAGGTATTCGGGATCAGTTCTCTCCAGGAATGTAGGCTGATCGTCGGGCCATATCATGTTGACGATCATCATCCTCCAGTCGGTATACTTAAGGGAAGCCTGAACGGTATCATCGGAGATCTCCGTAATACTGATACTGCTGGTGGTATCCCTTGCGATATCTATGTACATGGAGAACAGATAGGTATTCTGGATGGTAGTGACCTTCTCCGTCGTGAAGAAGTCCTTCATGTATTCGCTGTTATCCAGCTCATCGAGAAGGATAAGGTAATCATTGTCATCAACGGGATATATGGTCATCTGAATGGCGTGAGGTGTATCATTGTCGATTATCTTCAAACGCCTGCTGTATTTACCCGAGAATTTACCGAAGGTAGGGATGAACACCTGGTAGTCCCCGGTGATCTTGTCCATGGTCTTGTCGAAGTGGAACCACAGCTTCTCTATAAGTTCCTTGTAGCTGCCGCTTTCATCAATGAAATCAACGAACATCCCTTTTCGCGAAAGAGCCCTGAAAGCATCAGCGGCAGCATCCACCCAAAGGATCGCATCAACATCTTCTTCAAGAAAACTGATCGCATCTTTGATTGTAACTTCATTGATCCTGTTCATATGACTGCTCCTTATCGCTTTGCACCATCAATCGTTACAAAACGGTCATAACCCCTGTGTCATTAAAGAAAAATGATATTGATCCCAATAGAAAATATATGTAACAGTATACCACACACGCCTAAAAAATAAAAAAAGGGAACGGCAGGCAGCCGTTCCCCGCATATTCATTCCTCTTCCCAGAACAGTTCATCCAGAGTTTTGCCAAGCACCTTGCATATACTGCGGCACAGATTTATCGTCGGATTATAGTCTCCCTTTTCTATGGCATTGATCGTCTGTCTGGACACCGCGACCTTATCTGCCAGATCCTGCTGTGACATATCAAGAGCTGCCCTGGCGGCTTTTAATTTCAGGTTCTTCATCTACTCATCCTCCTCTTCTTCAGAGGATTCCGGCCGCCTGGACAGGACCATCCTGATGAGAGAGGCAACGAACATAGCCAGGAAGGTCCCACAGCAGAATACGTTTATAAATCTGAAGGTGGGTTTTCCGTTCACTATCAGGAGTCCGTTCCATCCGTTTACAATGCATATCAGAAGGTTGAAGAGGAACACGAACACCATGAATATGACGACCCCTTTACTGTCCGGACCGATTGAAAAATAGCTCTCATGCCATATGCAGTACACCGCATAGACCGTAAGACTTATGAAAAGCGAACATCCGTACAGAACAATATCCATCTCTCCTTCGATCAGTCCGGTAGAATCAAAGGCCATCAGTATGGTCAATTCTGCCAGAAGTGTGAGAAAGCCGAGCCTGGATCCTCTTCCCTGTTCAAGAAGCTGACGTTCATCATATTTTTTCTCATTATTTCCGCCGCTCAGCAAAAAGATCTCTCTCACGAGAAAAATGAGCAGCATGACTTCGATCAGGCTCAGTACGACTATTATCGTATTTTCTGCAGAATTTGCCTCTGCCGGCCTGTAGGAAAAGATGTATTCAAATTCTGTCGAGGAATCGGCAGCAAAGTTTTCAAAGCCGATATCTTCCGTCATCCTGTATGATTCAGCTATACTGCAGAGCTGTGCCTGTGCAAACGACTGAAATTCCTCATCGAGCGTAAAATACATGTAAGCTGTTCTGTAATCTCCCGCCTCAAGGTAAACTACAGAGTCCCAGTATGCGGCTGACTGGACCGATGAATAGACAACCTCATCATTTTCATTCGTGATGAGGAACGCAGTGATAAATCCGAGATCCTCCGGATTCACATCAGGCACGCCGTCCGCCCTGACTCCCACGGGAAGAATGGAGATCCCAAGCCGGTAATCATCCGCTCTGTCTATATGAAAATCCCTGAAAAATACCTGCTGATCGGGAATACCGCCTTTTACGGTTATGGTATTCCGGCTCCTTATCTCTCCGCTTTCCGGGGACTCTCCCTTCATCAATACAAGCGGCATCGCAAGTATCGTCAAAACAAACAGAACTATGATCACAACAAGTTTTACACAGGATCTTTTTTTCATATCATATACTCCATATCACATCAGGTCACAGATAACTCATCAGGAACAGGCCTGCACAGATTGCAATGAATGCCCATACATATGCCGATCCGAAAAATACCTTTGCGGCTCCCGGCTGTTTTACGGCCGGCTCAGTATCCTGCGCAGTTTTCCCTGTCATGCTGCCGGTGACAGCTTCTTCGTCCAAGCTTCCGTCGTCCGCACTTTTGCATGCAGCTTCCGTCATTTCGGGATTAAGCTTTCCTGTTACGGCAAACACGATGAATACAACGACCCCGGCAATACCCGTGAGCATTATGAATACGAGCCACAGGATCAGAAGGATAAGATATATGTCAGGTCCTCCTGAAGATGCGATCATTTCCGCAATGACTTCAGGATTGTTTTCCAGTAATGAGGTCTTTGAAATAAGAAATACCGTCACCACCGAGGTTCCGAGATTGATCATCATGTGGAGCCCGATAGTCAGTTTGATATTACCGCTCTTAAGGTACAGGACTGCCCAGAGACATCCGAGAAAAGCCGCAAAGAAGAACTGCTGGAAATTTCCGTGGAAGAGACCGAAGAAAAGACCGGAAGCCAGCACCGAAACAAGCGCTCCGTATTTATTCAGTCTGTCAATCAGGATCTTTCTGAAAATAAGCTCTTCAAAGATGGGTGCCAGGATCCCGACAGTCAGTATCCTGGGAAAAGGATTCGAATCATACAGCAGCTCTGCAATGGCGGAAGTATCGGAAGAAGATGCGAAGATCATGTGGAACAGATTGCCTATCATTGAACCTGCAAGGACCAGCCCCACCGACATGACCATGTACGCAAGATAGGTTCCGAACCCTACCTTTCTCTTTTGGAGCTTATTCACCGGTATTTTTTTACACAGGAAATATATCAGCGGGAATCCAATAACATCTACAGATATTATGATAAGTAAAAATGACAGGAGCGACTGATCGGGAATAAAAGAATATACCGGTTTCATGGAATAAGCCAAAAATATCTGCACAAGAGTTACAGCAAGTCCGAAGATTGAGAACCTGATACCTATTTTGTTTATTCTGTCCTTAAGCGTGATATCGGGAGTCTTATCGGAGATGAGAAGCATGATGAGCAGCATCATTTCAAACATCCCGAGAAGAGCGGTAACGACCTTCATCCAAAGCGGAGACTCTGCGGCTCCCGCACTCCCAATATCGATGGAAAGCTCCATCACCGGAGCACTGTCTTTTGCAAATGTGTCAAAGCCGATCTGATCGATAAAAGCATTCATGTCGCTTTCGCCCGTGAACATCTCCGTTTCTCTGCAAAAGCCTGCGAAATCTTCTTCGTCTGCCAGAAAGAGGAAGCACGCCTCATAAGTTCCCGCCTCGAGAGTCAATTCTTTCTCTTTTTCAAGCATCTGAAATCCTGCATCATTGTATACGGAATGCCCGTGAGCATCATTGACCGTAAAGCAGGTAAAGAAATTCGGCTCCTCCACGTCCCAGGAATAGGTCAGTTTCACACGTCCCGCATCGGGGATCGTGAATTCAAAATACTTGCCGTCAGGCTCGACAACTCCGTCCTCCTTGACGATATCGAATGAATAAAAAGAATTAAGAATGGTATCGCCCTCTCCGCCTTCTCTCATGGTTAATGTGATCAATACGAATAACGGTATGATCAGAACCATGAAAACAATATACAATATCCTGTTTTTCATAACTTTCTCCTCACCAAAAACAAAAAAGAATCACTATCCGGCCGTCTGACCGAATAGTAATTCTTTTTTAACACTATGTCAAGTATATTTTACAAAAAGTAAATTTTAAATGAAAAACTTATGCGTAAACCTTAGCTTCCTCTTCGCCGTTCATAACCCTGAGTCCGCCCTGTGCAAGTGCAAGGAGCTCGTCCTCTCCGGGATATACGGTAACGGGAGCGATATGGCTTACTCTCTCCTTCATCGCATTGGTAACTCTCTCATTATAAGCGATACCGCCGGTGATGATGATCTGGTCAACCTGTCCTTTAAGAACGGTGGATTCGGCTCCGATGTCCTTGCAGACCTGGAAGATAAATGCTTCCATGACGATCTTTGCCTGCTCGTCGCCGGCATCCATTCTCTTCATTACTTCCCTTGCATCATTGGTTCCGAGATAAGCATTGAATCCGCCCTGGCCCGTAGCCTTCCTGAGCATCTCGGCCTCGGAATACTTGCCTGAATAGCAGAGTCTGATGAGCTTTCCGGTAGGAAGTCCGCCGCATCTTTCGGGTGAAAGAGCACCGTCTCCTTCAAATGCGCTGTACACATCGATGATCTTGCCGTACTCGTGAGCACCTACGGAAACGCCGCCGCCAAGGTGGGCAACAACAAGTCTTAAGTCCTCATACTTCTTTCCTATGGACTTTGCATATCTTCTTGCGACAGCCTTCTGGTTGAGGGGATGGAAAATGGATGTTCTGGGGCACTCGGGCATTCCGGAGATCCTTGCTACATCACAGAGTTCATCGACAACAACGGGGTCTACGATAAATGCTTTCTTGCCGATACCGTCAGCGATCTCCTTTGCAAGGATTCCGCCGAGGTTTGATGCATGCTGTCCCTGAACGCCGATCTCAAGATCCTTGATGACGGCATCGGTGACTTCGTAGGTTCCGCCGGGAATGGGCTTTAAGAGTCCGCCTCTTCCTACGATGAAATCAAATGAATTGACATCGATATTGCTGTTCTTTAAGAAATCAAGAATGATGTTCTTTCTGAAATCCTTCTGAGCGATGATCGAAGGATACTGTGAGATCTCCTCGGTGGAGTGACGGAGGGTCTCATCCATTACACAGGTCTCATCCTCAAAGATACCGACCTTTGTGGAGGTGGAACCGGGATTGATGATAAGAGATTTAAGTGACATATTATTTCTCCTTTTTTCTATACATATAGTCAACGAATTTAGTAATTGCCGTATCGCGGGCTGAAAATGTATCATCTAAGCCATTTGCAGTCCGCGAAAGTGCAATTAATTAATTCGTGCACTATAGATCACGTACTGCTTTGTTTCTTCGGATCTTAAGGCCTTATGCGTTCATCTTCTTCATCTGATCGGATACGACTGCAGCAAGGGCGATGGAGTTGACCTTGACTTCCTTGGTATCGGATCTGGATGTAAGGATGACGGGGGCCTTGGTACCGGTCAGGATGTTTCCGTTCTTTGCACCGGGAACCATGTGAACGATGGACTTATATACGAGGTTTCCTGCGTGGATGTCGGGGAACAGAAGTATATCCGCAGACGCAGCACAGGGGCGGTCAGTAGCCTTCTTTTCCTCTGCTGCTTCCCTGTAAAGTGCGATATCCAGTGAAAGAGGACCGTCGACTATGCATCCCTTGATCTTGCCCTCTTCGTTCATCTTGCGAAGCTCATCAGCTTCAACGGTAACGGGCATCTTGGGATTAACAACTTCAACTGCGGCAAGAGGAGCGACCTTGGGGCACTCGACTCCGCATGCATTTGCAACTTCAACGGTATAATCAATGATTGCAACCTTATCCTCAAGAGTGGGATAGGGCATGAAAGCAACGTCTGTAAGGAACAGAAGTCTGTCAATGCCGGGAAGTTCGAATACACATACGTGAGAGAGGGGCTTTCCGGTACGGAGTCCCACTTCCTTGTCGAGAACGCTCTTTAAGAAGGTCTTGGTGTCCACAAGTCCCTTCATGTACATATCTGCCTTGCCGTCGTGTACAAAGCTGACAGCCTTGAGAGCTGCCTCTACGGGATCCTTAACATCAACAATCTCATATTCATCAAGTCTCATATCAAGCTCTGCTCCTATGGAGCGGATCTGATCCTCATCGCCTACGAGAATGGCGTCGATGATTCCCATTCTGTGTGCCTCTCTTACAGCTTCAAGCACCGGCTTGTCCTGTGCTACGGCAACTGCCAGTTTTTGCTTGTTAAGGCCTTTGACCTTGGCAAGCAGATCAGCAAAATTCTTACTCATGATATGTCTCCTTGTCTTTTTATTGATAAATAATGCTACTGAAAATAAAACGCACCATTCAAAATAATAGCACCCGGCAGGTTTATTTACAATACCGCCGGGTGCAAGGTTTTTCTCCGTTTTTCCTACAAAATAACCGTAAATGTTATCTTCTCTTTTGCCGGGATCCCCGCTTTTATCTGTCCCTTATGAGCCGAAACTATCGCATATGCGACCGACAATCCGATGCCGAATCCACCGGTCTGCGAATTTCTCGAAGAATCCCCCCTGTAGAACCTGTCAAACAGCCGCTCCGCCGTGTCCGCATCCATCGTGCCTTCCGTATCATTTGTGACGGATATGCATGCTTTTTTTCCTTTTGAGGAAAGACTGAAAGAGATATCCTTCCCCTCGGGGCAGTACTTGACGGCATTGTCGAGGAGTATGTTCATGAGCTCATAAACGGACTTTTTGTCGCATCTTATGTGAACTCCGGGTTCTATCTCTGCGGAGAAATTTTTTTTCTGCATCTTCGCAGGGGCCTTTACCGAATCTGCGACATCCTCCGCAAGAGCCGAGATATCGGTTTCCTCCATCACAAGGGATGGCCCGGCCTCCTCCATTTTGGACAGCGTGATAAGATCACCCGTAAGTTGGGACAGTCTCTCGGTCTGTTTTATGATATCAGATACCCATTCGTTATCTTCACCTATATCCATTCCCAGCACATCCGCATCGGCTCTTATGATCGCAAGCGGTGTCTTGATCTCATGTCCCGCATCTGAAACAAATCTCTTCTGTTTCTCATTGGCCTCCTCTATGGGCCTTACAGCCTTTCCCGAGATCAGATATATCACGGTCCCGAGGATCAAAAGTCCGCAGAGGGATATGACGATGCTGATATTCCTGAAGCTCCTGAAATTGGAGAGTGCGGCGCCCCTGTCACAGAAGATAACAAGTCTTTCACCGTCTGCCCCGTCCGAGATCATATATCTGTAGTCGCCGATAAAGCCTTCCCGGGAGTTTTCCGCAAGTGCCCTGTCCGCCATAAGAACAGCTGTCTCTTCCGTCACCGCATAGACTTTTTCTGTATCCGTCCTCACCGCATCACCGCCCACTGCATATGTCACGGAAAAAAATCTTGTCTCAAAGGCAAGTTCCGGAGAATCGATCCTCTCACCGCGTCCTCCCTGCGGAGGCATACCTTCAAAGCGGCCTCCGTTTCCGAAAAGATCCCTCTCGGGAAAAGATCCCCCGTTATCGGAAAGCATCTTCAGTATCTTATCGGAATCCCTTATCACATGGAGATAATTGCTTACGTTCATGCCTCCCACTAAGATGATGAGGACCGCAAGCACCGATAAAAAAGCCGTCATGACAAAGCGTATTCGAAGTTTCTTTATCATCTCTCTTCACTCTCCCCATCGGTGACAAGGCTGTATCCTGCGTTTCTGGATGCTTTGATCCTTACATTTGCGTCTATGCGGATAAGTTTTTTCCTGAGATAGGAAAGATTTGTCCATACGATCCCGGTATCGCCTTCAAAGTCCAGCCCCCAGATCTTTTCAAAAAATCTGTCGGTGGTGATCAGCATTCCCGGATTTGACATGAGATACTCCATCATCTGGAATTCCTTTGATGAGAGCACCACGCTTCCCGTCGGGGAAGACAATTCAAAGCTTGCCCTGTTAAGTGTTATGTTTCCGAACTTAAGGTCATTTCCCTCGGCGGGTGTTCCGGTCCTTGTCATGGCTCTCAGCCTTGCCAGGAGCTCTCTGCTCTCAAAGGGCTTGGTCAGATAATCGTTTGCGCCCAGGTCCAGTCCCTCCACCTTATCATCCACGGCGGACTTGGCGGTGAGCATCATGACCGGGATCCTGATACCCTTCGCCCTGATCCTCTTTAAGACCTCAAAACCGTCCATTCCCGGCATCATCACATCAAGGATCGCTGCATCATAATCACCCGCAGTCAGATAATCGAGAGCGTCGGTTCCGCTGCTCACCGCATCCACGGAATAATTGCTCTTGGTAAGTATCGCTGTCAAAGCTCTCGACATGGACTTTTCGTCTTCGGCAAGAAGTATCCTCATCCGCTGCCCCTTTCAACTATTCAAGGTAAGTGTTTCCATAAGTATAGTGCACGAATTAATTAATTGCACTTTCGCGGACTGCAAATGGCTTAGATGATACATTTTCAGCCCGCGATACGGCAATTACTAAATTCGTTGACTATAAATGTCCCGCATGAACATTATCTCACATTAAAGATAAAACCGCATATACCAACTGACTGCCCGGATAAACTGTTTCAGTCTGATCCTCCGGATCTGCCGCCATATCAGATGCCGCCTTCAGTCCCTTCCGCTCTTCCGAAATCAGATCTTCCGAATCCGCCTTCAGTTCCTTCCGCACCTCCGAAACCGGGTCTTCCGAAGCCGCCTTCTGTTCCTTCCGCTCCTCCGAAATCAGGCCTTCCGAAACCGCCTTCAGTTCCTTCCGTTCCTCCGAAACCGGGTCTTCCGAAGCCTCCGCCCATGAACTGTCCCGTGATGGTATCCGTCTCCTCTCCGTTGACGATCAGAGTTCCTCCGTTAAGCTCAGCCTTTCCGTCAAAATCACATGCAGAGGGTCCCGTGATATCTATGCGTCCGCCGTTTATGATAAGGTCTCCGTTTGAATCGATGCCGTCCGTATCACCCTGGGCCATGACTATCGTGATATCGCCGCCGTTTATCTCGACCTTTACTTCGGTATCCTCAGACTTCTGTGCCGCATTGATGCCGTCATCACTTGCACTTATCGATATGACTCCGTCATTTATCAGGACAGCCGTCGCTTCCAGGCCTTCGGCACCTTCGATCTCCATCTCTCCGCCGTCTGCGGTCAGAGTCACATCGGCATGTATTCCGTCATCACCTGCCGAGATCTTAAGTGTTCCGCCCGTGATCAGGAAATCTTCGTTAACATTTATCCCGTCATCCGCAGCATTTATAGTCATACTGCCTCCGTTTATGACAAGACTGTCATTTGCAGAGATTCCATTTCCGAATCCCGACTCTATCGTAAGGTTTCCGCTTCCCGAGACAGTCAGATCATCCTTTGAATATATGACCGCATCTATCTCTTCGTCTCCGATGGCCTCAAATCCGTCTTCGTTTATCAGTCCGGATTCGCCTTCAAGTACAAGTTCTGTCTCGCCGGCGGATGCCACATATATCGCAGCGGAGGAACTTGTGATCTTTGCATCCTTAAGAATGAGCGTGACCGTCTCTTCAGAGCCCGCATCTATCATCAGGGTGCAGTCATCGGAAGAACCTGTTATAAGGTATGTTCCTCCCTTTGTGATGCTCACTGTCCCGTCTTCTTCGTCAAGTTCTATCTTCTCATCATATCCGTAGGTGGCTGCAGCAGATCCTGTTCCCGTATTCTCATCTCCATCTCCTGCAGATCCCGTGCGATCTCCCGAACTGCCGATCGTTTCATCAGGATCATCCGATGCCGCTATGGCGGTATCACCATCTTCTGACTGTGAAGCTGTCTGAAGATTTCCGTATGCCGCACATCCGGTGACAAGACATATGCTCATTATGCAGGGTATCAGTTTCCCCATGATCTTTTTTTTCTTCATTTTCTTTCCTCCTTTATCAAAGGCCTTCGGTCTCTCTGTGTTTTACGGAAGAGATCGCAACTTCAAGATTGCCGTTTCTGCATCTTAAGCTGTCGATGAATTTTTTCTCTATGTCTCCCGATACCAGCGTCAGCGTATAGTCCAGTTTAAACACCGAACCCATGCCTGAAGTTTTTGCGGAGATGAGCCTGTGCTCCGATGTAAATTCATCAAACACCTCATCGAATACGCCGGTATAATCAAGATCTTCCGGGATCGTTATACGAAGACTCCTCACAAGCTCCGTATTTTTATCCGCTCCTATATCAACAGCGCGGTACAGACAGATGACGATCAGCATTATCAATTCAAACACCGCAGCGTAGAAGACGTATCCCATGCCGGACAGCATTCCTACCGCCATTGCAAGGAAGAGACTTCCGATCTCCTTTGCACTGCCCTGGGCCGAGCGGAACCTGACGAGACCAAACGCGCCCGCTACCGCAACTCCCGCACCGATATTTCCGTTAACGGCCATTATCACAACGCTCACTATCGCAGGGAGAAGAGCCAGCGTCACCACAAATCCCCTGCTGGATTCACTGTCCTTTGAAAACACCGCAAGAACGAGACCCAGGACCAGAGAAGACAGGATCGGCACCATAAATCCCGCAAGTGTTATATCTGTATTTCCCATGATATTTCCCATTATCGTACTAAGCATATTTTAACCTCTCTTTCACATCCGCCTGTCTTGCGGCGATATATTCTTCGTAGTATTTTCCGTATTTTGATATGGATGTCTTGCTTATTCCTTCTTTTCTCAGAAATCCGATCAGCCACATCGGCATCGCATTTCCTACCTTTACTTCAAGGATATTCTGCCCCTCTCCGATCACCGGCGCCCCGTATATGCTCTCTCTTAAGGAAAGGCCTTCTTTTCTTGCGAGGATATTCGAATCAAGGGTTATCCTGATGTCGGAACCGTCCACCGGATAAAAAGCTTCTCTTTCATATGAAAGAAATACTTTCGGCTTAAGTCCTTCATAAAATCTCCTGAAGTATTCGATCTCGTTTTCTATCTGTGAATCACCGGGCTTTTTTCCTTCGAGCATCCACCGCATCGCTTCTTTTTCCGGAAGTGCGATCCTTCGCTTGTAGACGACCGATTCGTATTTTTTCTTGATCTCCACGAAGACATCATCGTTTCCGGTAACTCTTTTATAGCTCCTGATCCTGAGCTTTTCCTTATATACAGGTTTATCCAGCGAGTTTCTGATCAGTCTGTAGTCATCCGTGTCAAAGTATATATTTCTTATGACCGTGTGACCGTAACCGTCGATCTTCAGCCTGCCTTCCATCTCTTTTTCCAGAGCCTGCCTCTGCTCATCATCAAGCAGATATTTGATCTCATACCGTTTAAAAACATTCTGATAATCCATAACTGACCTCCGTTTCTGAGGTCAGTATAACGGGCGAACCTTAAATGAAACTTAAAGAAAAAAAACAATTTTCTCTTATCGACAAAGGATCGATTAAGTAATAAGATGTTTCCTATGACTGAAATTGCAGAAAAAAATGAAATAAACCGGAGCAATCCGATAACAGAAGGAAAGATAGGGAAGGAAATGATCGTTTTCTTCCTGCCTCTTATGCTGGGAACAGTTTTCCAGCTCATGTACAATACCGCCGACTCCATGATCGTAGGGCGTTTTGTGGGCAAGGAAGCACTCTCTGCGGTAAGCGGACCCTCTGCCGTCCTGGTAAATGTATTTGTGGGTGCTCTGACATCACTCTCGTCAGGTGCCACCGTCATAATCGGACAATACTTCGGAGCCGGCAGGAAGGCTGATGTTTCCAAAGCGGTGCATACCGGTATCGGCTTTGCGATACTGCTCGGCGGCATCATGACACTGACCGGCATCCCCCTTGCGGGAGATATGCTAAAGGCCATGAACACTCCCGCGGATACACTGGACGGATCGATCCTCTATCTGCAGATCTACCTTGCGGGCATGATCCCCAATATGATCTACAACATGGGTGCGGGAATACTCAGGGCTATCGGAGATTCCAGGCGTCCTCTGCTGTTCCTTATCGTATCCTCTGTGATCAACATCTTCCTGGATCTTCTCTTTGTGCGCGCCTTCGGACTCGGTGTTTTCGGGGCCGCACTCGCTACCATAATATGTCAGACACTGAGCGCCTGCATGACGCTGGGTGTTCTCATAACCACAAAGGAATGCTACGGACTTAAGATTGCCAAGATAAGGATCCATTTCTATTATCTGAAGAGGATCCTGGGGATCGGGATCCCCTCAACGATCCATTCGCTGACATTCTCCGCATCCAATCTCCTGATACAGACTGCGGTCAACGGCTTCGGAACAGACACCGTTGCAGCCTGGGGCGTTACCGGCAAGGTTGACAGCATCTTCTGGATGATAAGCAATTCAATGGGAATAACCATCGCCACCTTCGTAGCTCAGAACTACGGTGCGGGCAAAACGGACCGTGTAAAGAAGTGCGTCCGCAGAGGTGCGATCTTCGAATTCAGCCTGACGATCATCATCGAAGTGCTCCTGATATTCTGCGGCACAAGGATCCTCTCTCTTTTCTCCGATGATGTGCATGTAATAGAGCTGGCTGTATTTATCCTGGTCTTCCTTGCATTTTTCTATTTCACCTTCGCACCGATAGAGATCTGCTCCTCCTCACTGAGAGGAATGGGCGATGCGGTAGGACCGATGGTCATAAGCGTCGCAGGTGTCTGCGGACTCCGTGTACTCTGGATAGTCACGGCATTCAGGAAGGCACCGACACTTGAAAATCTCATGACAGCCTATCCGCTTTCATGGGGCATCTCTTCCATTGTACTGATCATCTACTACCTGATCAGAAGCCACATGAAGCACAAGGCGATAAATCCAAACGCCCTCAAAGACAGAAAAAGGAGTAAAGCACCCGCAATGATCCTGTATTTCATCGGTATATTGTTCATACTGTACGGAATAACCGTCATGCTGGCGCGCTCGGGTTCAAAGTTTTTCCTCTGCTGGATAGCGGGCGGACTCTTTCTCATGGTGCTTGCATTTGCAGCTCAGAAAGGTCTTCTTCTCAGAATAAACAAACCCGTAAAGATCATATTCATCTCACTGTTTTCACTCGGCGTCGCCTTTGTCATAGCAACACAGTGCATGGTCCTGTCCGCCTTTAACTCACACGGCAGGGCAGGTCTTGACTACATCATCGTTCTCGGTGCACAGGTTCACCCAACAGGTCCCGCAGTTGTGCTGAAATACAGACTCGATACAGCGTATGATTATGCGGCCGCCAATCCGGATACCGTCATCGTCGTCTCCGGAGGACAGGGAAGCAACGAGACCCGCACCGAAGCAGATGTGATGAAAGAGTATCTCATATCAAGAGGTATCGCGGAAGAACGGATAATTACCGAAGACAGATCCCGCAACACCTCGGAAAACCTTCAGTTCACTTCGGCGATCCTCGGTGAAGACACCGGTTCATCCATCGGCATAGTCACCAGCAACTTCCATGTCTTCAGAGCCATGGCCATAGCAAAGAAAAGCGGATACACCGACATTTACGGCATATCCGCTCCATCCGTTATTCAATACCTTCCCAACAACATGATCAGAGAAAGTGTCGGGATACTCAAAGACTTCCTCATGCACAACCTCTGATGTGACACCCGGACGTTTCGTTTGTCACGTCCCAAAAACATAACAGCCTCGCAGTGCAACTTATCTGTGAGTGCACCATGTTTTTCCGTCGGTTCTTAATGAGAACGAGCGTTGCGAAGTTCGAATTTAGAACCGCTACGAGAAAAACCCTGAGCCGAAAGGCGTGTGCACGGCAGATGAGTTGCGCGGCGAGGCTGAATCATGTCCTGAAACATGACAAACGAAACGTCCCCATGTCACGTCTGTTCTGTTATAAAAGGGCTGCCAGGTTCCTTCCGTATACTTCGCAGCCAAGCTGATTGGGATGCAGGTTATCCAGGAAGTACTCCGGAAGATGGGGAACAAGCTTCATTCCCTCGATCACTCTTACGTTCTTATAGCGTCCGGCTATCTCTTTGATCTTCTCACAATAAGAGATAAGCGTGGGCAGTCCGTCCGCGGAATCCCCTCTCCAGAGAGGCGTTATGCAGATCACCGGGATCTCTTCCCCGTATATCCCCATGAGGGTCTTATAGTACTCTTCAACGGCTGTCATATCCTTATCACCGTACTGATTGGTTCCAAGGGCGACGATGATCTTATCGGGATCGTATCCCTCCATCTTCATCAGAGAATTCTTATCATAAATGTATCCGCCTATCCCCTGATTGATGATGTCATAATTCAGGATCCTGTTTGCAACGCTGACATACGTACAGGATGATCTTAAAGGACCGTAGCCCTGGGTTATCGAATCACCCAGCCAGAGGACCTTCTCATTCTTCACGGCTCTTGTGACTTCCGAATCGGCTGTAAAATTACGTATCTGTACGGTTGCGTCCGCAGGAAGATAGATGATCACATTCTTCTCTCCTTTTGGAAGATCCCATGATATGGTTCCGGTGTCCATGATATCCTTCACGTATTTGATGCCGGTGATAAGACCGTCCACCGCTATCTCAAATGAATCCGGCGATCCCTTCCATGTGATCCTGTAATCAAACGATACCTTCTCTGCTGAGGTGACAAACTCCAGTGTCTTGGCCGTAGACGCGGTACATCTCTCATACCACATCTCGAATGCACCCTTAAAATATTCGATCTGTTTTTTTGAATACTGGAATGCCCTAAGATATCCGTCCTCTGTGACATCAAATTCATATGCTCCGAAATAGATGCTTTTTAATTCTTCTGTAGATAAGACCATTTTCATTCCACCCCTTCTATGATGTCCATGACTGCTTTTCTGATCCTCGCATTGACGGCAATGGCTTCATCTCTGGAAGACTGTCTGGTATAAAAATAGAACTTGATCTTGGGCTCGGTCCCGGATGGCCTTATGGCAAACCAGGTATCCTCTTCATCAAGGAAAAACCTGAGTGCGTTGGTCCCGGGTATCTTGTTGTAAGGGAAGGAAATGTCTTCGGAACCGTCCCTGTAATCGATCACTTTTTTTACTTTGATACCGGCTATCTCAGAGGGAGGATTCTTTCTTATATGTTCCATCATCCTTCCGATGCGCTGGGAGCCTTCTATTCCCTCGAGCACGAGGTTTGGTTCATCCTCGGCATAGAAGCCGTATTTTTCATACAGATCCGTCAGGACCTGATAAAGGGTCTTTCCGTATCTCTTCCTGTAATAAGCAGCAGCTTCTGCAACCAGCATGCCCGCGCTGATACCGTCCTTGTCACGGATATCCGGACATGCCGCATATCCCACCGACTCCTCATAGCCGAAAAGATATCTTTCAAAATGTTTTTCAAGGAACGGAATGAGTCCGCAGATGTTTTTGAAACCGGTCAGGGATTCATACATCTTCACACCGTAAGCGGAAGCCATTACCGATGACATAGTAGAGGTGACTATGGACTTGACCATGGCTCCGTTTTCCGGGAGCGTTCCGGCATCCTTCATTCCCTCAAGAATATAATTGACCAGGATATATCCGGTTTGATTGCCGTTCAGGGGAAGGTATTCTCCGTTATCCATGAGAAGCTCAATGGCAAATCTGTCGGCATCGGGATCCGTTGCCATCAGGAGCTGCGCACCAGTCTTTCTGCCAAGTTCTTCCGACATTTTGAACGCCTTCGGATCCTCGGGATTGGGATAGCCTACAGTCGTAAAATCCGGGTCCGGATCACGCTGCTCCTCAACAATGGAAACATTAGTAAAACCGCGGTCCTTCATTACCGTCATGAAAGGAATGCTTCCCGCACCGTTAAGAGGGGTATAGACTATGGGGATTGAAAGATCAAGCTCCTCCCCTTTATGTATTGCAAGATTCTCGATCCTGTCCAGATATTTGCGGTCATACTTCTCCGAGAGAACGATTATCTTATCCTCCGATACCGCTGCTTCATAAGCCTCTTCAAGACTCTCATCCAGAGCCCTGAGTCCCTTTATCCCGGTAAAATAATCAACCGCCCCGATACACTCAGTCATTCCGTCCGCTACCGACGAACTCACCTGACAGCCGTCCTCCCAGTATGCCTTGAATCCGTTATATTCCCTCGGATTATGGGATGCGGTTATATTGATGCCTGATATGCATCCGAGATTTCTGATAAGAAATGCCAGCTGTGGAGTGGGTCGAAGCGACGGGAATGTATATGCTCTGATACCGTTCTCCGCAAGGATAAGGGCAGTCAGCTTAGAGAATTCCGCAGAAAAATGCCTGGGGTCATGTGCTATGACCACACCTTTTCTGCAGGCCTGTTCTCCCCGGCCGGCAATGTAATCGGCGATACCCTGGGCGGCGCGGCCGACGGTAAAGCGGTTCATTCGATTGGTGCCGACACCCACCTTGCCGCGAAGTCCTGCCGTTCCAAAAGAAAGATCCTTGTAGAACCTGTCTTCAAGCTCTCCTTCATCAGTGACCGAGATGAGTTCGGCTCTGAGGGGATCATTTTCATCCAGACTGTTTTTCCACGCTAATGCATTCTCTTTATAAGACATATGCACCCCTTGCCTTTCCGGATCATCAAACAATATTATCTGATGTTGTAGATGGGAAGCTTTTTAGCCTCCGCATAAGTATATCCTTCGTCTTCATCGATGGTCTCAGGCAGAGAATCCCTGTTTTCATATTTACAGTGAAGAAAATGAACGGTCTTATACTTCTTCAGCCGTTCGGACCAGCCCTCCTCAAGAGTTATCTCCCTGCTCAGCGACATATCTGTGCGGTTAAGATTTACTTCCGCTATCATCTCTCCGCCGCAGTATCCGCGCCATAAATATCCCGGAAGATTACAGCCGATATAATCCTCCAGAATGAAGTAGAACATTACAGTATCTCCTTCAACCCAGTCATACTTGTCCACATTGGGTGCCAGCGCATCGTCCGCCATGCAGAAGCTGTCCCTTGTCAGATAGATGGTGATCTCTTTTTTTTCCATTTTTCCTCCTTTATATATCAGGTTTTCATGCTAATGAAAGTATATCGTATCTACAGTCTCATGAAAACACCTGAGGACATATCAAAAGCTTCTTCGGACATATCCCGCTCTTCACAGGGCTGATACGGAATTGATAAGTGTATCCTCAAGTCCCGACTTCACCGCATTCGATGTTGTCGATATATAGATGAACAGGATCCTGTCGGGATAGACTTTGATGAGAAATGTCTGATGATTGCCGTCACTGTCAAAGGTCAGCTGCCTGAATTCGGCACCGCCTATATTGACGTCTTTATTGACGATGGTATTGTATGTGAAGAACAGCTTCTCGCTCTGCTGTGCCTCCACATTCTCAACAAATTTATCTGCGGTAAAATCTCCCGGATTGTCTTCCGAAACGACGACCAGACCTGCCGGAATACTCTCAAGCGCATACTCTGCGATAAAAGAGTCCTTTTCACCCTGGAGTATGCAGTAGCTGTATGCGACTATATAATCCTCGCATGTCGAAGGATCGTCTACTGCAAGCATCCCTTCGGGCGGTGATATCGTTATACCGAAGGTCTTATTGGAGTAAACACCGTCGCTGACCTTTCCTGCTTTATAACCGCATCCGGAGATGCAGACAAGTATGGCGAGCACGGTCACGGCTGAAATGATCTTTTTCATTTTTCCCCTTTACAGAAATTAAATATTTACATATTTATTATACCATCTGAAGACGAAGGGTAAAAGAAAAGGGGACGAAGCAGCCGCCCCTTCCCCTTTTCAGATCATACAATCTCAGGTCAGATATCCAGTTTTTTATCAAGAATGTTTTTTGAGATCCTGTACATTATCACAGCAGTCACACCATAGAACAGTATGTTCACCAGCG